>CAMVPV010000068.1 GCA_947169455.1 uncultured Clostridia bacterium
AACCTGAGAGCGACATGGTCGGGTCAGGGCGCAACGGAGTTCTACACGAGATTTGATTCGATAATGGCGAAGTGCGAGGAACTGCTCAAGGTGGTAAATGATTATTCGGTAACGCTTTCGCAGAGCGCGGACGTTTACGACAGCAATGAGAAGAAGGTAACGGACAGCGCCAACAAGCTGAAGATACAGCTCAAGTGACCGGGAGGTATATATGGGCGCTGTAAAAATATCGGTAAAGGCGCTTGCCCCCGAAAAGGCTGTTTTCAGCAATGCAGCAAAAAACGCAAGAGATGTCATTGAGACGGTAAAAAACGCACAGAGGTCGATAGGCAGTGACAGGATGTTCGATGAGGCAAGGCGTTCTCTCGCAAGGCTCGCGGAACTTATCGAAAAGCGTGCGCGCACTCTCGAAGCGCTCACCGATGCGCTTGAAGCAGCATCGGTAAGCTACGGCAATGCGCAGTCGCAGGGCGTCAAGGCTGTTACGGAGCTGAAAGCGCACAATACCGATTTCTATGGCAATCCCGTCCATGTATCGGCGGCGTCGGGAGCGGCAGCAGCTGCTGCGGGAACGGCGGCGTACAGTACGGAAACGGGAGCGGTCTCCGCGCAGGGTGCTGCGGCAGCTCCGGCAGGAGATACCGTGATAAATAATTACGAAGAGAATATCTATATCACAAATAACTATAACGGCACCGACAGCTATGCACACACGCCGTCAGAGGAGACTGTGTCGTCTGCTGCGGCTGCGGCTGCCTCTGCTGTACCGTCGGCAGCTTCTGCTGCGCCGTCAGTATCCGATGTGCCGTCGGCAGCACTGCCGCACGCTGCAGAGATATCAACGGCTGTTCCTGAGGACATCTCCTCCGGTGCAGCTGCTTATGATGCTGCACAGCTCGCTGCTGCCGCACCTGCGGACAGCACAGGCGGAAGAACAGCCGCAGTCGTCGCAGGCGGAGCGCTGGGAGCGGCTGCGCTGGTCGGGGCTGCTGCCGGTCTGACCGAGATACACCGTGAAAAGACCGAAAAGAAGATCATAGAGAAGCAGCTTGAGGAAGCACGCGAAAAGCTGCGCAGGATCGAGAACGAGGAGGATCGTATAAGAGCAGCCTCCTCTGCGGACGATGTGTCTGGATAAGGGCAGTCCGGAAATACTGTTATTCATGGTATTGTTTGCAGATACCCCTTGACAGGACCGTACTGCCGTGTTATAATATAACTGCCGCAGAAGAGCGGGGGCAAGACCGCTCTTTTTCAGGTTTTCATGTGCAGAAGCCTTATTCTTGATCGATTAAGGCTTCATTTTTTTACCGCTTCGCATTTATTACAGCAAGTCAGACTGTATGATGCGGTCTGACTTGTAATATTCAACGCACGACGCGGTATTTATGTATATCTGCATATATTTCCGCGCGCTGCGCACAGCGATCAGCGGCTCGCATTTACCGGGATATCCGGATAAGATACAGTGACATTCAGGGAGGAAACGTAATATGTTCAGCAGGATAACTGAAAAAAGGAAAATGGATACGGCAGTAAGAGCAGTGAGTATCATCCTGGCGGCTTTCATAGCTGTTTCGCTTATCGCTCTGCCTGCCGCCGCTTATTCCCGGAAGAAAAACGATATCGGTGCTCAGCTGGATAGTATCGCCCGGCTGCATGAGGACGTCATATCCGACTATAAGAGCGGCAGATATAAAAAGCGGGAAAAAGCCGAGCTGCGTGTATTGTTTGTAAAATGCAGCAATGTCACTATGAAGATAGACGGCAAAAATCAGACGTTCAGGTTCAGCCGCGGCTCCGATACCGACAGGGTCATCGATCACAGCATACTCAGGTTCAGGCAGACTGTTGAAGAGATGACCGGTAACAGCGTTAAGATAGTACCGTACAGTATATGGATCAATGATGCCATGACACTGCCGGCGGAAGGTTTCGGGTATAATGAGGTCAGCCGCCTGACTTCAAAGCGAATACCGGTAACTGATTACCATTCGGTATTCTTTTTCAGCGGCAGGCAGGTGGGCTACGGCACTACCGGAAAGAACCTGCTGCTGTCTGCTTATGGAGAGTCCTGCGTTTTCCCGCTTGATGTGAGCGCGGAAATGAAGAAGATCATCAGCAGGACACCGATGGAGGAAGAAAGAAAGGAACTGTGGACGTGCGGATATATCACACATGAATTCATCCATCAGATAGATATCCCGGCAAAGGTCATCACGGGCGATGAACGCTTTCCGACCTGTCATCAGTATCAGGTCAGCGGGGATGCAGGGCTTGAACATCTCCGCCAGACAGGCACGGGAAAGAATATATACCTTACCAATCCGGAAAACGGTCTGAAATGGAAATACGTTCCCGGAAAATATCCCGACCACATAGGTGATTACTATGAGGCTTTCTTCCGCGGCGAAATAATCGACACGAAGGACGGAAACAGGAAAAAGGGAATGTTCCCTGCAATGTGGAGGATGCTTTGTGCACCGGTCAGACTCGGCACATATACTATCAGGAACACGGCGACGAACAGATATCTGTACGCCTCTGACAGCAGTGACATTGCGGGTGCATCCGCGCTGGTGACCGTTTCCTCTCCCGATATGAAAAAGAAGAATGTGCAGTGGGATATCGTGTATGATATCAAGGCTGCGGATACGGGATGCTTCAGGCTGATACCCCGTCTCGACGATACCGAGCTTATGAGAGCCGAAAAGAGCGATGTATATGATACAGCGGCGCTGTACAGGTCAGAATGGGGAGTTGAACCGACCGAAAACAAGAATTTCTCATTCAGGCTTTCGGAAAAGAACGGCGGTTACAGGATAGTGACCACTCTTGATGTGCTGAAGGGGTGCGCTCTCTGCGACAACGGCGGAGGGGTTGAATTCAGCAGCGGCAGTAACGATACATGGGAATTTGTCAGGGTATCTCAATGAAATTGATATCATGAAAAGAGGGCGTCAGCATGAAAGTATTTATAGTATATTGCCATCCGTCAGAGGATTCCTTTACGAGGAACATACGTGATGCATTCATCCGGGGCGTTGCCGATTCGGGAAATGAATATATACTGTCAGACCTGTACAGAATGGATTTCAGGACTGACATGAGCGAAAAGGAATATCTCAGGGATGCCAATTACAGGAACACACCGGATATCGCGGCGGATGTGCTTGCCGAGCAGGAAAAGATAAACGCATCGGATGCCATAGTCTTTATCTATCCGGTATTCTGGACAGAAGCGCCCGCAAAGCTTGTAGGGTGGTTTGACAGAGTGTGGTCTTACGGATTTGCATACGGCAGCGGCAGGACGATGAAGGTGCTTGAAAAGGCTTTAATTCTCTGTTCGGCGGGAAATCCGGCAGAAAGGCTGGAGCAGTTCGGGCTTCTTGGCAGCATGAAGCGGGTCATGTTCGGAGACAGGCTTTTCGGCAGGGCAAGGAATACACGGTTCGTCGTTTTTGACAATACCTCCCGGGAAAATGAGCTGCGCAGGAAGGACTGGGAGCGGAATACCGAAAAAGCGTATGATATCGGGAAAAAACTGTTTGCTGACAGCGAAGAGGAGTTCTCCCTCGAGGACAGATATTTTACGGTTACAGAAAACTCTGAGTCGGGGGAAGTCTCCGGCATGACGATATTCAGCTATCATCAGAAGGGGGATGTCATCTGGGCGGAATATTCCGGAGGAAATATAATAAAGGGCTTTCTGCTCGGAACGATGGACAGCGCTCATCATCTCCGGTTTGATTATCAGCATATCAATACCAGCGGCGAGCACAGATCGGGTTCATGCTGCTCCGAGCCGCGCATTGTGAACGGCAGGCTGAGATTTTATGAAAAATGGAAATGGACGATGGGCGGAGAGGGAACATCTGTTATTGAAGAGATATAAAGCTTTCGGTCAGTCCGTTCCAAATACGGGATGCTCTGTGCGGCAGGATAAAAACATAAGTAATTCTTTTTTGATACATGAAATATACATAAAAGTATGATAGAATTATTACAATATGTGCAGTATGTCTGCCCGTAAACATTATAGATCATGTACAATACAGAATACTCAGCTGTGTTGTTATTTAAGGGATATATTGAAATGGCAAAAGAAACGAATGATGCAAAACGCAGAGCAAAAGATAAAAAGAACAGCAGCGGCACGTTCACTCCGCGGCAGGTGCGGTATGCCGTTTCAACAGCGATAGTTCTGATAAGTCTCCTGCTCATCAGCGCCGCTTTTGTGGTAAATGTGTACTTTTCCACCGAAAACTCCTGCTATGAGGATCTTGCGGTCGAGACAGAGGATGCAATAGCCGATCTTGAGGACAATCTCCGCAGCGACAGGACTATGCTGCGCGTTATTGCAGGGCTTATCGCAAATTCCGGCGATATCGACTCGATAGAAGTGAGCGGATATCTTGCAAATTACAACGTCAACAGTATGATAACCCAGATGGGCGTGCTGCTCCCCGGCGATGAGCTCATGTCCTCCGGAGGTCACCGCGTAAGCGTTCAGGGAAAGCTCAGCTTTGCCGAAGAGGCTGAAAAGGGCGAACATATCAGCGGACAGCAGCCATCCGGTACGAATTCCAATACTCAGGTGATACGCAGCTATGTACCGATACGCAAGGACGGAGAATGCATAGGGCTTCTGTTCAGCGCGTCAAGCCCGTCAAACATATCAAAGGCGTGGCTGCCCGATCTGTACGGAAGAAAGGGCTACTGCTATGTCGTTGACCGCAAGACCGGCGAGGTCATCATAAATACCTCATCCGATCAGCTCAAGGATATCCGCGATATCCCCTTCACCCAGACAGATGCGGGCTATACGAAGGAGAATGCCGTGGACGATATCCTCGGCGGAAGAAAGGGCTATTCCGTATTCAGCTCCGGAAGTACGAACGAAAACCTTTATATGTGCTATCTCCCGTTCAGCATTGAAAACTGGGAAATGGTGGTGTTCGTTCCGGAAAGCTCGGTGTTCTCAGAGGTCGCACCCATCAGAAAATGGGTGTACACAATGATAGCAGCAGCATGTCTGATAATCGTTATCTATGCGCTGTGGCTCGCGCGGGAGATACGCGCATCTATCGCCGACACAGAGATGAGAGCCAATATCGATGTGCTCACTGGTCTTCAGAACCGCAACCGCTATGAGGCTTATCTCAGGGAGCTCGAAGGCTCGGATGAAAAGCTGACCTGCCTTTATATCGATGCGAACGGACTGCATGACCTCAACAACAGCAAGGGACATTTTGCGGGTGACCAGATGCTGCGGTTCATCGCAGATACGCTGAAGATACAGTTCAGCGACGGGCATATATACCGTATCGGCGGAGATGAATTCGTCGTGTTCCAGTCCGGCAAGACCGAGGAAGAGATAAATGAATGTCTCGTCAACTTCCATGAAGCGCTTCAGCGCAATGATTACCATGCGGCAGTAGGCACCTGCGTATATGGTTTCGGCATGAGCGTTGAACAGCTCATCAAGAACGCCGAAAAGGAAATGTATGAGGCAAAACATAAATATTACGAAAAGATAGGTAAAGTGATAAGGTTATAGGGGGCGGTAAAATGAAAAAAAGATCTTTTCGGACGATGACCGCCTGTGCCCTCACTCTGCTCGTTCTGAGCGGCTGCACAAAGAAGATGCCTTCGCTCGAAAATGAAGACAGCAGATCAAAAGAAGAAAGCAGCATATACAATATAGTTTATTTCAATGAGATAGGCACGCTGAACTATCTTGTGACCGACACAGAGGTGGATTACGCATTATGCGCAAACCTTGTGGATAATCTTGTTGATTATGACAATTACGGGAATATCGTTCCCGGGCTTGCCGAAAGCTGGTCGTGCAATGAAGATATGACAGTGTGGACTTTCAATATACGCAGCGGTGTTATGTGGGTGGACTGCGACGGTAATGATGTAGCGGAGGTAACAGCCGATGACTGGGTCGCGGCTGCACAGTATGTCAATGACGCCGCCAACGAAGCCGGCAACCAGTATATCTACGATACCGGCGGCGTGGTGCATAACGCTCAGAACTATTACGACTACACCGAATATATGCTGCTCAGCGACGGCGGAAAGAATACCGTTGATGAGGACGGAGAGGAGATAGAGCCGGCAGATGAGGTCAGACCCGAGGATATAGGCGTAAAGGCACTTGACGACCATACCCTTGTATATACGCTCGACCAGCCCTGCCCGTTTTTCCTGAGCTGCCTGTCCTATTCGGCGTATATGCCGGTAAACAGGGATTTCCTCAATGAAGCGGGAGATATGTTCGGGCGCAGCAAGGAGAATATACTTTACAACGGTGCGTTCAGGCTCACCGAGTATATACCGCAGGAAAAGCGAATCCTTGAAAAGAACGAAAAATACTGGGACAGTGACAATGTCCACATCGATGAGATACACGCGAAGTTCTGCCGCGATGTCCTTGAAGTGGGAGCGGAGCAGTTCCTGAGCGGAGATATCGACCAGGTACTGATAAGCACGGAGGCTATGGACAAATGGATGTCTGACCCGGAGGCAGCTGCGCAGGTGCACAGTATGCGCCCCGATATAGCGTACAGCTATTTCTACAGCTTCAACTTCAATCCGGAGTTCGATGCGAAGTATGAGCCGGATAACTGGGGCAAAGCCGTCGTAAATGAGGATTTCCGCAAATCGCTGATATATTCGCTGGATCACAGGGCGCTGGCGGAGATATATGAGCCGTACAATCCCGAGATACTTTTACAGAAGACGGTAACGCCCATGACCTTTGTATCTGCCGGCGGAAAGGATTATACCGAGCTTGCCCCCTTTGAACAGATAACAGCGCGTGAAAGCACCGATACGGCGCTTGCGCAGAGCTTCAG
>CAMVPV010000069.1 GCA_947169455.1 uncultured Clostridia bacterium
CATACTGCCAGTCATCGGGGGCGTAGCCCAGCCCGTACTTAGTTATCGTTCTGGCTGACAGCTGTCTTGAAAGGAAATAGCGGCGTCCGCGTTCGCCGCACGGTTCTTTTGCAAGTATGTGATTGAACAGTTTTGCAGCGCTGCGGTTGAGTTCAAGGATACGCGCCTTTATCCTTGCGTTATCGGGAGAGCCGGAATCCTCGGGCATCGTCATTCCTGCCTTTTCAGCAAGAAATCTCACCGCTTCGGGGTATTCGAGATTTTCGGCTTTCATTATGAAAGTTATGACGTCGCCGCCTGCACCGCATCCGAAGCAGTGGAAATATCCCTCGGCAGGGTGGATATGGCAGGACGGGGATTTTTCCGAATGGAACGGACAGAGACAGATATAATCGCGGCTCTGTTTTTTCAGCGTGACATATCCTGCTGCCACCGATTCCAAGGGGTTGTTCTGCTTCAGTGAGTAAATGAATTCATCGGAAAACTGCAAATATGTCACCTCTCATATATGCCAGCTTTTAGGGATAAACAGATCGTTGAACTTGTTGATGGCAAACAGATCGGTCATCCCGGAAACGTAATCGCACACGGCACGTTCCCTGCCGACGATATCGATGAGCATCTTATATTCATCGGGAAGCTCATCGGGGCGTTTAAGGTAGTAAAGATACAGCTTTTCGACAAGCTGACGCGCCTTTATCTCCTCAGATTTCGCCACAGGATTGTGATAGACGTTCTCCGACATATACTTATAAAGTATATCCTCGGCTTTTTTTACTTCGGGTGACATCCTGATATCAGAAGAGCCGTTCGATATCAGCGAGACTATCATCGTTGTTATCCTTGCGCTTTTGGAGTTTCCGAGAACATCTGTCGCCTCGCGGGGAAGTCCTTCCTCAGTTATGACGCCCGCGCGTATCGAATCGTCGATATCGTGATTGAGGTATGCTATCTTGTCGGCAAGCCGGACGATATAACCCTCTTTCGTCGCCGCCACTTTATTTGTATGGCAGGCAAGACCGTTCTTGACTTCGTATGTAAGATTGAGGCCGTTCCCGTTTTTTTCGATGTAATCGACCACCCGCACGCTTTGCAGGTAATGCCGGAAACCGCCGGGGCATATCTCATCGAGAGTAGCTTCGCCGCAGTGACCGAACGGTGTATGCCCGAGGTCGTGCCCGAGGGCGATAGCTTCGGTGAGGTCTTCGTTCAGCCGCAGGGCACGGGATATCGTCCGCGCTATCTGTGCGACTTCAAGTGTATGTGTCAGCCGGGTGCGGTAATGGTCACCGACCGGCGCAAGAAATACCTGCGTCTTATGTTTCAGCCGCCGGAAAGCGCTGCTGTGAAGTATCCTGTCGCGGTCGCGCTGAAATTCGGTGCGGATAGGACACTTTTTCTCCTCCACAAGGCGTTTTCCGCCGTACTTTGAAAAGCACGCATCTCTGCACAGGGTACTGAGTTCAATGTTTTCGACCTGTTCACGGATAGTCATAAAACGACACTCCTTCCGCACGGTGCGGCATATATTTTGCTTTACACATCAATATACGCAAAATATGCTCTGAAACCCTTGTCTGCGCAGATAATTTCAGCACAATGCACAAACGATTTATGAAAAATCGCAGTACGAAAGTTCACCCTGTATAATTTTGCAGGTGCCGTTGGAGATATCGGTCAGCTTTTCAATGAGTTTTTCCGCGTTATCCTTTCTTACGATAAGTTTCAGCGTGACCGATTCGCCGAAATCGCTGCCGAGCGTTTTAACTTCAAATTCAGGCAGGATATAGGTTATCTTCCCGTAAAGGCTGTAATCGCACACGACCTCCACGGGATAGCGCATACTCATCACCATGATATCTGGGGCATCTACCGCTATCTTCGCGGTATGTGAATATGCGCGCACAAGTCCTCCGCCGCCGAGGAGGATGCCGCCGAAATATCGCGTAGCGACGCAGCATACATCGGTGAGTCCTTCCTTGCGAAGTACATCGAGCACGGGAACGCCTGCTGTGCCCTGCGGCTCGCCGTCGTCGGAGTAGCGCGAAATATTGCCCTCACGGAGGATATACGCATATACATTGTGAGTAGCCTTGCGGTGGCGGGCGCGTATCTCATTTATAAATGCGACCGCCTGTTCCTCGTTCTGCACCGGTGCGATATAGCCTATGAACTCAGACCTTCGTTCGGTGAAGGTATCTTCAGCAAAGGCACGGGGTGTTTTGTAATCATCCATAAAAATGCTCCGTAAAAGAAAAGCCTTTGCAGAAAGAAAATCTGCAAAGGCACGGGGTTCTGTACAGAATTACTTATCCATACCAAAACGCTTCTTGAATCTGTCAACACGTCCGCCTGTATCAACGAGCTTCTGCTTGCCTGTGTAGAAAGGATGGCACTTCGAGCAGATCTCGACGCGGATATCAGACTTTGTGGAACGAGTCTTGATAACGTTGCCGCACGCGCAGGTTATGGTAGTCTCCTTGTAATCGGGATGGATACCTTCTCTCACAGCTTAACACCTCCGTTTCCGAATTTACATGATCGACATAGCAGCCCATCACATAACTCCAGAGACAGTAGTGCTATGATATAATCACTTACATTCAAATATTTTATCACATAATTTCCGGTTTGTCAAGTGTTTTTTTCATATTTTTCCGATATTTTCGTCATTTCAGGTTTTCTGCTCTACATGATGCATTATCCTCAGACGCTGTGCCTCGTTCGCGGCAAAACCGAATTTCTCATAGAACGGTATCTTGTCGGGCATTGCTGCAAGCTCGACATAGATATCGGTGCCGCCGATGCCGTTATCATTCACGAATTTCAGCAGTTCATCGATGAGCATACGCCCGATACCTTTTCCCTGGTATTCCGGTCTGACAACAACATCCTTGATGTAACAGCACAACCCCATATCACCGATCATCCTCGCCATAGCGACTATCCTGTCACCGTCGGATACCGATACGCGGAAGAGGGAATGTTCCATTGCGAGCCGCGTCTGTTCAAGTGATGGCGCACCGCCCCATACGCTTTCCCACAGCGATATAAATTCTTCTGCGGTCAGTTCATTGTGCTTTACGGTAAATCTGTCCATAATACTCTTCCTTATCATCATTGTCAGGCACTGTTTATCCACACTGCTGCCGCATCATCGTTCAGATAATACTCTCCCGTATAAGTCAGCACACTGTCTTTCAGACCGCCCTCTGTCAGACCGGAAGATTCTGCGCAATAGCATACCTTGCCGCTTTGCGTATCAATATCGTATGACATAGAAAAAGCTGTGACGTTCCAGTTATTGTATTGAAATATCCGGAATTTCAGATCATATCCGTTCGTTTGCGCAGTGATCGTATAAGAACCGTATTCTCCTGCTTTTACGGATATTTTGTCTCCGTCCTGCCGGACATTTTCAGTTCCTTTTTCGCTGCTGCACGAAAAAACTATATTCTCTGCGGGGATATCATTCCCGTCGATCGTAACGCTTATAGTGCCTTTTATGCGGTCGCCGTGATATATGAAGTGCCAGAAAATATGCGGGGAAACAGCGCACATCACCGCACATATCAATGCAGCGGCGGCAATAATGACGACACGCTTTTTCTTCATTGCAATATATTCTTTATCTCACTCAGCAGTATCTCGTTCTGTTCTTTTGTGCCCACGGTTATGCGCAGATAGTTGTCTATCCTGTCCTTGTCGAACCAGCGCACGAAAATGCCTTTTTCACGCAGCGCGGAGAATATTTCCTTTGCTGTGCGGTCGGGGTGTGTGCAGAATATAAAATTCGTGCGGCTGTCGGGGCATACAAATCCAAGTGCGCGGAGATTTTCCTTGAGCTCGTCGCGCAGCTCCATCACCTTAGCAACGGTCGTGCGGAAATACTCGTCGTCCTTTACGGAGGCTTCCGCCGCCGCCTGCGAAGCACAGTTCACGGGGTAGGAATTGTAGGAGTCCTTTACTGCCGTGAGGACCGAGATGAGTTCCGGAGAGCCTATCGCCATGCCTACCCTCATTCCCGCGAGCGAGCGCGATTTGCTCATCGTCTGCACCACGAGCAGGTTGTCATATTTACCGAGCTTTTCTATGCTCGAATAGCCGCCGAAATCTACAGACGCTTCATCGACTATCACGATAACATCGCGGTTCTCGTCGAGTATCCCTTCGATGAACTCTCTGCCCTCGCCGATGCTTGTGGGCGCGTTCGGATTTGCGATAACGACGCCGCCGTTTTCGGGTGCGTAATCCGCAGGGTCTATCGTGAAATCGTCCCTTACGGGTATCGTTTTATATGGTATCTTCAGAAGCTCGCACCACACGGGGTAGAACGAGTAGGTGATATCGGGGAAGAAAATCGGCTTGTCCGAATTGAAGAACGCGCGGAAAGCGAGCGCGAGGACGTCATCCGAGCCGTCGCCCACGAATACCGAATCGTCCGATACGCCGTAGAAACCCGCAAGTGTTTTTCTCAGCATGGCGGAATCGGAGCTCGGGTATTTGCGCACCATTCCGTCAATGGCGTTTATCGCCTCGATAGCGGCAGGGGAGGGCGGAAACGGGCTCTCGTTGGCGTTCAGCTTTATTATCCTGTCGTTCTTCGGCTGTTCGCCGGCAACATAGGGCGTTATATTTATCAGATTTTTCTTCCATAACTTTTCCATAGTGATCATCCTTTCATATCGGTTTCGGAGACTTCCTCCGGCGGGGTGACATAGAGCGTCCTGTTCCCGGTGAAGATGACCTTGCCGGGCTTTGCGCCGGCGGGCTTCTTTACGAGCTTCACGGGGACGTAATCAACGGGCACCTGCGAGGAATTCTTCGCCTTGCTGTGATAAGCCGCAAGCTGTGCCGCATACAGTATCGTGCTGTCGGGCGGTGTGGTGTTTTCGGTGAATATGATAACGTGCGAACCCGGGATATCCTTGGTATGCAGCCATATATCCGATTTTTCCGCCGTTTTAAGTGTGAGTATGTCGTTCTGCAAATTGTTCCTGCCGACTGCTATCCTGTACCCGTCGGGCGATGTGAACATCAGCGGCGGGCGGACCTTCTGATTCTGCTTGACAGAGGCACGTCTGATATAGCCCTCACGCGCAAGCTCGGCGCGGAGTTCGCTTATCTCGTCCTCGCCCTTTGCGCGGGTCAGCGCATCGAACACGCTTTCCACATAGGCGAGCTCCTCCTCGCCCTGTGCTATCTTTTCCGCGAGTATCTTTTCGGCGGTATCGGCTTTGCGGTACAGCGAATAGTATCTCTGCATATTCTGCGAGGGCGTGAGCCTCATGTCAAGCTCGATATGGACGGTTTTCCCGTTCTCGTCATTGTAATCGGGGAGGTCGGCGGCATTCATGCCCTTTTCTATCTGCCACAGATTTGCCGCAAGAAGATCTCCTTTCAGGCGGAGCATATCCTTGTTTTCGGTCGCTTTCAGTTCTTCGCGCTGAAGCGCCGTGCGCCTGGATATCCTGTCGACCGCATTGAGCAGCAGCCTGTACAGATCGCCCGCGCGCTGTTTCATCCGCGCTTCGGAATCTCGCTGACTGTAGAAATAATCGAGCGTAATATCCGCAGAGGGCATTTCCTTGGTTATCATCAGAGCGCCGTACTGGTGTATCTCAGTGAAGCAGAAATCCTTGAGAACGCCGTCCGGAGTGCGTATAACGGTAAATCTGCACTTGTTTTCCGCAATTTCGCCTGCGGTTTTGTTTATCGCAAAAAGCAGACGCTGCGTGATGTTCTCATCAAGGGCATCGAGCGGTATATCGCTCTCCCGCGCCGCGAAGAATATCCATTCACGCGCAAGCACGGGGGAGATGCCTTCAAAGATATTTATCAGTGTTTTTGAAAGGTATGCATTGCCGAGAGCCTTTTTCTCTTCAAGGGCTGCGGTGATATCTTCCTGTGAAGCGGTCAGGAAATTCAGTCTTTCGGTGCGCGGCGGGAGTTCATACAGCATTCCCGGGAGTATGAGCCTTTCGCGGGACATCTCCGCATCTACGCGCTTTATGCTGTCGATTATCTTTCCGTTCTCGCCTATCACGATAAGATTGGAATATCTCCCCATTATCTCACACGCGAGCGTCAGCTTCACCTGATCGCCGAGTTCGTTCACGGTGTCGAAATCGAGGAAGAGTATCCTTTCAAGACCGTCCTGCCGCACTGCCGCAAGCTTTCCGCTCCCGAGGCGTTTTCTGAGGAGCATACAGAACATCGGCGGCTTTGCGGGGTTTTCCGCAGGTCTTTCGGTGAGGTGCACCCTTGCAGATGCGGGTGATGCAGATATCAGCAGCTTATACGAAGCCGTGCGTGTGCGGATACCGAGCACAAGTTCCTCTTTGGAGGGCTGGTGTATCTTTTCCACGCGCCCGCCGATAAGCTGTTCAAGTTCAGTTTTTATTATGTGGAGAAAAGCTCCGTCGAGAGCCATTGCAGATCATTCCTTTGCTTTATGTCCGTTCGATGTCTCGTCCGCAAGCGGATTTGAATCCATAGCACGGCGCACATTATCGTTTGCGAGGTGTGTATATATCTCGGTCGTAGCGACGCTCGCGTGACCGAGTATCTCTTTCAGCACGAGAGTGTCCGCATTTCCGTACTGATACATGAGCGTAGCGGCAGTGTGGCGGAGCTTATGTGTGGAAAGCCCGCGGTTTTCAAGATCGCTCGCTTTGAGGGCGTTTTCGACTATCTGCTGAACGCGGCGGCGGCTTATGCGGCGCCCCTGCTTGCTGATGAACAGCGCTTCGGGGTCGGTCTCGCTTTCGGGGCGCACGGCAAGGTACTCCTGCAAAACATCGGTGCAGGCGCGGTTCAGGTGGATTATACGTTCCTTGCTGCCCTTTCCG
>CAMVPV010000070.1 GCA_947169455.1 uncultured Clostridia bacterium
CTCGGTGAATATCTGTTCGGCGGATATGTCGCACTTGATTCCGGCTATATCGATCTCATGAGCGAACCGGATGACAACTCGGAAGTTCTCGCCGATATCCCGTATGCCACGCAGCTCGAAATTTACGACAGCGGTTCGGACGGCTGGTATATGGCACAGTTCAACGGAAAGACGGGCTATGTACGCGCCGGTAACATCAATGAGATCGAGGCATACGAAGACGATCCCGACGAGGAATGTTATCCCGGGATAGTCGATCACGATGAAGTCGCACTGACTAAGATGAAAGATATGAATGATGTGATACGCTGGACGAACGTCATGGCTGAAAACCCGTCAGCCGATGAATTTGTAAAGATCAATGATGCGCGCTTCAGCTGCAAAGCCGATCTCCGGAGATTCATTGAAGAGACCTGTTCCGGCGAGGCACAGGAGAAATTCATCGGAATACTCGATACATACAGCAGCTGCTATGAGGACAGGGATGACGGACTGTACTACTGCCCTGCAGGACGCGGGTTCTATCAGTTCATACTCACCGGCGGCGTGACGATCATCGACCCTGCGATGAATTATTTCGGTGCTGTCACTAATGATGACGACGAGATGAACCCTTACGGAAAAGCGACATTCTTCTTCGATGAAGACCACTGGACTATAAAGGATTATGAATTCGGTGAGTTCGCGCCGGTTCAGAGCGGTGCTGAGGATAGTTCTGACGGTGACGAAGATGTATATTCCGATGAACAGCTCACAGAAATGGCTCTGCGGTACTATGAAGCGGAATACGGCGATGCTCCGCCGATCTGCGAGATAGACAGCCGCGATGGTCATATTGTAACGATACACCTCTATGAGGAAGTGAGCGACGGAGATATGGGCAGCCATACCGCGACTTACGCATGGTACTCTGTAGATGACCGCACTGGAAAAGGCATCGAGGAGACCTTCGGCGATGAGATAGATCTTACAGATATACCGAATAACTGACGTTATCCTCCGAAAAAAGGAACTGTCCCGCGGTTTGCGGAGCAGTTCCTTTTTTGCGCTGTATTATCAGCCGATATAATCGCCGTCTTTGAATGTACCTGTGTACTGTGTTCCGTCGGAGCCCGTAAGAGTGCCCTTGCCGTTCAGCATACCGTTCTTGAATTCTCCCTCGTATTTGACACCGTTTGCCGTTTTGAGGATACCCTTGCCGGACATCTTGTCATTTGCCCAATTGCCCTCATAGGTGGAACCGTCAGCACAATAATACTTTCCGTAGCCGCTTCTCTTGTTGTCCTTCCACTGACCGACATATTTATTGCCGTTCTTCCATGTCATTGTACCTTGTCCGGATACCGTGCCGTTTACCCAGTTCCCGTCATATACCCTGCCGTCGCTGTAGTAATATTTTCCGGAGCCGTTTTTCTTGTCATTTTTCCACTGACCCGAATAGCTTTCGCCGTTCGGATAGCTCATTGTACCCTTTCCTGCTTTTACCCCGTTCGTAAAATTGCCTTCATAAACGTTGCCGTTTGCAAAATAATAGGTACTGTAGCCGTTCAGCTTGCCATTCTTCCACTGACCGCGGCAGCTGTCGCCGTTCGTCCACTTGAAGTAACCCTCACCGGATTTGACATTGTTCACCCAGTTGCCCTGATAATATCTTCCGTCGGCAAAGGTATATACTCCGTAGCCGTTCATCTTGTTATTTTTCCACGAGCCCTCATATGTGTCACCGTTCGACCAGCGAAAATAGCCCGTGCCGGATTTCAGACCGTTGACCCAGCTGCCCTCGTACCAGCTTCCGTCTTCATATTCCTTGGTACCGTAGCCATCCGGCTTGCCGCCGCTCACATCACCGGTATATACACCATCGTCATAGTACAGCGTCTTGTATTCGCTTGCCTCTGCCTGTATGCACATTACCGGTCTGATGTCCGTGGCTGCGGGTGCTGCAAATGATGAGACAGCTGCTATCGAAAGAACTATCGCAGTGCAGAAGAGCTTGCTCATTTTCATGATATACTACCTCCATATACGTCAGATGTGCAGTTTATTCTCACTCTGCGGTTTTTTTCACACGCACGAAGCAGCCGCCGGTATTGCTGTCGCTCAATACGCCGTATTCATCGTATGCGAACCAGAGCGTTTCACCGTTTTCAAGCGCTGCTCCCAGCTCGTTCTCGCCGTCGCCGTCGATATCATCAGCGATAACGTTCCAGTTGTCAAGAGCGATGTCCGTATCGTTCAAAAGCGAGCCTATGCGGCAGTAATCCTCGTCATACACGGCATATCCGGTGCAGTCATTAAATATGGAAATGCTTACCGAAAATCCGTCATATATCTCATAGTCACCGGAATAGCTTCCCCATGTATCGGGATCGGCGCCTAATATCTCGTCGTCATCGACATAATCATACTCATCTTCATCTTCGATGACATCGTATTCTTCACCGGTAATGATCCACTGACCGCCGACATATCCGAGCGTGAAATCATAAATGTATCTGCCGTGTTCGTTATCGAGATATAACCTCAGCAGATATTCGTCATCAGAGACTTTTTGCAATTCCGGCGTACCCTCAGTATAGTCGAACTGATAGTACAGACTCCTGTCGCAGGGTCGGATGTACAGTTTGCCGTCAAATTCCATGAAGCAGGGATAATATGCGGAAAAGTTGAATATCTGTTCTTCCACGAGTTCCGGCAACGCATAATTGCAGAAATACTCCTTCATTTCCTGTATGTCTGAAAATTCCGACTTCGTGACGCGGTAATACTTTCCCTCATCGAAAACTTTCACATCGCCCGTGTCATATTCGATAGCGTCCGTACACCCGAAGCGGAGTTCTTCAGCGTATTCACGCGCTTCGATGATATCGGTGCAGCGCTTGTCATCGGGCTTTGGGTGCTCATCTGCGGGCTTTGAGGTTCCCCTTGTGATGCTCGTTTTTTCAGCATCGGTCTTCTTTTCAACGGTGCTCAGCGCGGATGACTTAGCCGCGGTAGTTTCAGCGGCGGGCTCATCGGGAGTTTCCGCTGTCACCTGTGTTTCCTGCTGTGTTTCTGTTCCCGTGGATGTTTCCGCAGCTTTTTCTTTCACGGCAGCCGCAGTAGTTTCATCGGCATTCAGCGATGTTTCTTCAGGTTCGGTGATGCTTTCTGCAGAGGTGCTCTCCGCTTCGGTAACGGAAACAGCAGCCGATGTCTGAACAGGGGTATCGGGTGCAGCTTCGCCGCAGGCTGTCATACCAAGAAATACCAGAAATAGAGATAATATCAAAGTTTGCTTTATCTTCATAGTGATCCTACTCCTTATATTCCAATTATAATCCTAATTATACCGAATTCCACCCGATATGTCAATGTCCCAAAGGGACACTCTTTTTGTAATGAAATGATCAGAGTAAAAAAAAGTCACTTCATGAAGCCGCAAAACAGGACTTCATGAAGTGACAGATCATGTTTTTTCACATTCACATTCTTCAAGCTCGATTATCATCGTGGGACCCTTCACTACCTTGAATACGACCGACCGAGGGCTGTCGTTCGTCCGTGTGAGTTCTTCGTAAACGAGCCCCTCATCTGCGAGGATACTGAGCTCTTCCAGAAGCATTTTTTCTCTCTCATCGGTGTTTGCATCAGCGTATTCACTGCTCGATGTGATCGCAGTTATCCTCTCCTGCACTTCGTCCCAATATTCCTGTTCCTTTTCGGTGACGTGCTCCTGTACATTCACAAATACCGGCAGCTGGCAGGTATGCGCGGTTCCCTGAGAGTCCGTGAAGAGTGCAAAATAGCACCGCGTCCACGTCTCGGAAACGTCCGGATCTGTATCTATATCGAGGTCATAGGTGATCTTGATGCTGTATATCCCGTCACCGGCGGTCTTGTCTCCGCTGACAGCTGTATCGCCGTCGTCGAGCATATATCCTACGTGCTCATCGGTGTTGATATCGATGAACTCTATCTGCTCCGGCATATCGCCGCCGGAGGGCAGTTCCGCGAAATAGATCACCTCGCCGGGAGCACAGCCGTCCTCGCCGCTGTCATCAGTAAATACATAACGGCGCGACTCCGACATTTCGATATCCCTTACTGCATCTGGGTCGTTGAACCGCGGCGAACCGTTATCGTATGTAACGGTCGGATCCGCCTGAGATGTTTCCTCTGCGGTCTCTTCGGAAACAGCGGGCTCGGTCTCTGCAGCCGCCGAAAGCCCGCGCTCGGTCACTTCTGTTTCTGCGGAGGTGACTGTCTCTGCCGATGTGACTGTCACTTCTGAGGTAACAGCGGAGACCGCTGCATTGCTGACAGCAGAAGAGGTCGTTTCACTGACCGCCTCGGTAACCGGAGCGGCAGTGGTGACTTCTGATGTCTCTGTTACAGATCTATCCTGAGCGGCGGGGGTCTGTGCGGCAGAAACATCTGCGGAGCAGCCGGCAAGCATAGACACAGCGATGAGCAAAGGTATGTACTTTTTCATGATATGAGTTCCTTTCGTTTCAAGAATTATGATGTTGGTATTCTGTATGATAAACAATTCATATCGCCCGGATTTTTCATTTTTTACAAAATTTTCATATTTTCACAAAAATCGGGAGCAATATCAATTATTATTTGCATATTTTTCATAGCGGTACTGTTCAAACACTTCCTTACCGACGAGCGTTATCGCCTTGTTTGGGCAGGAGCTTATGCAGCGGTAGCACATCGCACATTTTCCCGCGCTGACCGCTCTGCCGTTCTTTACCGAAATGTTGCCCATCGGGCACAGAGCCGAACAGAGCCCGCAGCCTGTGCAGGCAGCGCTTATCTTCAGGGCATCGGAATAGCCGCGTGTCTTGCCGGAGAACCACAGCCGCTGTCCGAACAGCCCGGCAAGGTGCGGGAGAGAGCCGAGCCCCTCGTGCGGATATTTTCCCTGCAGTATATCCCCTGCTGCGCGTTCGAGCTTTTCATCTGCTGCGTTAAGGATACGATGCTTTTCCTCTGCGGATTTTTTCAGCAGCTTGCAATCCCCTATCGAATCCGGCATGAGGATATGCAGCCCGCCGGTTATCTGTGCGCCGTACTTTTTCAGTATTCTTGCGGAGCACCCTGCGCCGTCGCCGCTGAAAAGCCCCATAGTCGCCAGACAGAACACCTTTTTTCCGTGCCACAGAGCGGCGTTCCTGAGTATAAAATCGCGCACCATATACGGCACGTTTGAATAATGCGTTGGGTAAGCGAGTATGATCTCCTCGTTCTGTTCTACAGCACTGCGCGCGGCTTCATCCTCGACAGCGAACGCCGCACCGCCGCCGAGAAGTGACAGCAGTTTTTCGGTGCAGTGCTTTGTATTACCCGTGCCGCTCATATAGATACCTACCATAATGTCTCCTCCGTTCAGAATTTCATTGAACCGATGATGTCACCGATGCGTTCTTCCCAGTCGATATCGGTGACGATATCCTTTGATAATGCGATAACCGTGAGCCCGTGGACCATGCCCCACATAGCGAGCACCCTGTCCGCTTTCTCCCTTTCGGAAAGACCGAACGGCTGCATGACTTCGTATGCCTTGCGGCTGAACAGCTCAAACGGCGGAGAACCCTTCCCTTCAGCGGAGGAAGAAATATGCATCCTGCCGTCGGAGAAGAGCAGCTCGAAGCAGAGCGGCGAATGCAGGAAAAACAGCACGTAAGCCTTTCCGAGCTCAACGAGGACAGAAGCATCATCAGCGGCGGCGATGCTTTCGTTCAGCGAGTTCATGAACATTTCAGCCGCATGGGCGCGTATGCTGTTCACGAGATCGTCCTTGTTCCTGAAATGCGCATACGGAGCCGAAACGCTCACTCCGCAGCGTTCAGCTGTCTTGCGGAGCGAAAGATTTTCCAGCCCGTTCTCGGCGATGAGCTCCAGTCCTTTTTCAATGAGTTGATTTTTCAGATCGCCATGATGATAAGGTTTATCGTTCACAGGAACGCCCCCTTTATCTTAACACTGTTAACATTGTACTCCATATTATTAAAATTGTAAAGATGTTCACAGAAATTTTGTATATCTGCACAATTTCATTAATATTCCGCATCGGCTGACGGGTGAACTTGACAGCAAAAAGCACCGGAACATCTGCACCGGTGCCTTTTATGGATACTGTTCAGTTTTTCTTTGAATTTTCGATATCCTGTCTCATCTTTATGATATCTTTTCCGTTGATAACGTTGTCGCCATTGAAATCGAGCGCCTGAACATATTCGCCATTTCCGAAAATGAATTGTGCCGCGTACTGCTTCACGTCCTCATCATCGACGCTGCCGTTACCGGTGATATCATACGGTTTTTTCTCGCCTATTGTGAACGTACCTTTCACGAATGTGACGGTGTAATTTCCCTGCACTGCGTTGCCGGTGGGAATTATTTCGTATGTTCCCGCCGATTCTCCATGTGTGCAGCTTACCGAATAAGTTACCGTATCCGTTCCGAAAGTACCGCTCACTGTTGCGGTGAATTCGGGGTCGGGAGCGCCGAAGTTCTTTGAAGTGCTATCCGCGGTGACTTTAACATCTGCCCGTGCAATAGTAACTTTCACGCTTGCGGGGGTAGTGCTCGTATGATTATTATCGCCCTCAACCTTGTACCATACGGTGTAAGTGCCGGCATCTTTTCCGGTGGGGATTTTTTCTGAATATGTCCCGTCCTTGGAAAGACTGTAGATCATTGTTCCGCCGGTGGGAGTTCCCGCTGTTACGAGCGCCTGCGCGGTTCCGTTATATGTGAGTTCGTTGGGGTTGGGAGCAGCTGCCTCTGCGCCGGACATATTTATGTTGAAATTCGCTGTTGCAGAACCGGATTTGTAGTTA
>CAMVPV010000071.1 GCA_947169455.1 uncultured Clostridia bacterium
TAATTAAGATCAGTATAATTTGAGTTATTATAATTATAATTAATATAATTAGGGTCGTTTTTTCCGAATTCAAGACTTTCGATTTCGGGAATTCTTGAATTTCGATTTTCGTTATTCATGACTTTCGATTTTCCGAATTCAAGACTTTCGATTTCGGGAATTCTTGAATTTCGATTTTCGGTATTCAAGACTTCTGATTTTCCGCATTCAAGACTTTCGATTTCGGGAATTCTTGAATTTCGATTTTCGGTATTCAAGACTTCTGATTTTCCGCATTCAAGACTTTCGATTTCGGGAATTCTTGAATTTCGATTTTCCGAATTCAAGACTTCCGGTTTTGCGGCTTCTTTATCATCGGGCTCATCTATCCTGCGCAAAAAGATAACGGATGGTCTTCCGAGCCCGCGACGGCTGCGTGTGATAAGACAGGCACCATGTTCGTCAAGTTCATTGAAAATACGGATGACTTTTTCGGTTCCGCAGTTGAGTATCTCTGCTGCTTCTTCAACGGTGAAAATGATATATACACGGTCATTTTCATCGAACCAGCCGTTCTGCATGGAGAGCGACATCCTGTCGAGCATGAGGGAATAGAGCAGCTTTGCGCTGTTCGAGAGCTTTGCATAGTCGGGGTCGGTGAACAGCGTCCTCGGCAGCATGATGAAATTCATATCGCGGGTGTCGTCTTTGCAGTAGAAATTGTTATCGGGCATTTGTATTCCGCCTTTCATGTTGAGAGTTTCTTTTTCCGGATTGCACAGAGCACACAAAAACCGCCGATTTTACGCCGCTTGCAGTGCATTATGCAATCGAGAACCTAAAAAATAAGGGAAGAAATTTCTGTCCTTGTATATATTATAGCACGTATGTTCTCATTTGTCAATGCATTACGCAAAATTTTTGTAAATTTTTTTGCAGCTCCGCTCCCGTGAAAGGAAAGACCGGGATCTTCAATTTTCCATTGCGGAGCACCGGACAACAGAACAAACGCGGGAGATATCGGACAGCTGTTATCCGGCAGCGACGCGATAGGGACAGCGGGGGCACCCCGCCCCCGCGGGCTGTGCGGATAATACAAAAAGTTCTTGACATCCCCTTGATCTTGATGTAAAATATAAAATGTAATAATATGCGGCATAATGCCGTAAATTTCTGAGATCCAGATCATAAGGAGTGCATGAACAATGAAGTATGTAATCGGAATCGACCTCGGTACCAGCGGTACCAAAACAGTCCTCTTCGACACACTCGGCAACGTAGTTGCATCCGCATCGGAGGAATACCCCCTCTATCAGCCAAAGAACGGCTATGCAGAGCAGGATCCCGATGACTGGTACAAGGCAGCGATAGATACTGTCAGCAGGGTAGTTGAAAAGTCCGGCGTTGACAGCGCAGATATCGCAGGTATCGGCATATCCGGTCAGATGCACGGTCTTGTTATGCTCGACGCGGACAACAAGGTCATCCGCCGCTCTATCATATGGTGCGACCAGCGCACCGCCGAAGAGTGCGTTGAGATAACCGAAAAGGTCGGCGCAAAGCGTCTTATAGAGATCACCGCTAACCCCGCGCTCACCGGATTCACCGCATCCAAGATAATGTGGGTGAAGAACCACGAGCCCGATAATTACGCAAAGTGCCGCCATATACTCCTGCCCAAGGATTACGTCCGCTTCAAGCTCACGGGCGAATATGCGACCGAAGTTTCCGATGCATCCGGAATGCAGCTCCTCGATGTTCCCAACCGCTGCTGGTCGGAGGAAGTGCTCGAAAAGCTCGGCATAGATATCGCACTTCTCCCCAAGGTATATGAATCGCCCGAGATAACCGGCAAGGTGACCGCCGAAGCTGCTGCGCTCACAGGTCTTAAGGAAGGCACTCCCGTTGTGGGCGGCGCAGGCGACAACGCAGCGGCTGCTGTCGGAACAGGCGTCGTTGTTGACGGCAAGGCGTTCACTACGATAGGCACGAGCGGCGTCGTATTCGCGCACACATCCGGCATCAACATCGACCCCGCAGGCAGAGTGCATACCTTCTGCTGTGCGGTTCCCGGCTGCTGGCACGTAATGGGCGTTACTCAGGCGGCAGGTCTTTCGCTGAGGTGGTTCCGTGACAATTTCTGTTCCGCAGAGGCAGAGGTGGCAAGGCTCACCGGCAAGGACACCTACGAGGTAATGACCGAAGAGGCAGAGCAGGCTCCCATCGGTTCGGACAGGCTCCTCTATATGCCCTACCTCATGGGCGAGAGAACTCCTCACCTTGACCCCAACGCAAGAGGTATGTTCTTCGGACTTTCCGCTATACACACCAAGAAAAACATGATAAGAGCCGTTATGGAAGGCGTTGCTTATTCTATGCGCGACTGCATGGAGATATGCCGCGAAATGGGCATCAGCATCAACGATATGATGGCTTGCGGCGGCGGCGGAACTTCTCCGCTGTGGAGACAGATGCTCGCTGACCTGTACAACTGCCCCGTAAAGACGATGGCATCCAAGGAAGGCCCCGCGCTCGGCGTTGCTATACTCGCAATGGTGGGCACAGGCATATATAATTCCGTACCCGAGGCTTGCGCGGCAGTCGTAAAGACCGACAAGACACAGGAGCCCGTTGCGGCTAACGTTCCCGAGTATGAAAAATTCTATTCGCTTTACAGGGAGATCTATCCCTCTGTAAAGGAAAAGTGCGCTAAGCTGGCACAGCTCTGATAAAATACATCTGACACGGCGGGCGGGCGGCAGACTGCGGCTCGACCCGCTGTTGTCGGATATTTATAACGATATGAAAGAAGTTTATATTAAATCGGTGGAAACACTGCGATTGACCGAAGCTGTTAAAAACGGCGAAAGTGATATAGATGTGCAGGATTTCCTTGAAAAATCCCACAAAAAAAGTAAAGAAACGCTGATGAACCTCGCGGAAAGCGATATTGATGATCCTGCCGTATTTATGTTACAGATATGCGATGCATGGCTGCGTGAACGCAGCAGGATGACATTGTATGAAAGCGGGAAATTTTTTCTTAGGATAAGAGATAAAGACCTTACTCTGCATATCGAAAACAATGCTTCCGAAAAGCTGAAAGCCATAGTGGAAAAATATTCAGCTAAAATTTCTGCTGATGATTTTTATGTTGAACACGATAAATATTATGACGGGTTTATTTACAGATTGATGGCGACAGACGGTAGTTCAGCCATTTACGGGATATATTTATCAAATCTGAAATACTACAATGAATCGGAATCGCCTAACGGATATGCTGTTTTTTCACTGATTTGTGATGTGGCGGAATATCTTGGCGGATTTACAGATACGGACATTTTGCGCATAGTTAAGGAACCGCATTTATTAATGAGTGGGAATTGGGGTGTAATATTTGCAGAGAAAAAACCTGTTCAATGACGGCTGGGAATTTTTCCTTGCCGAAAGCGGTGCGGGGATAGCCGCCGCCGAAAACGCGGAGTATGCTCCCGTGGATATCCCGCACGACTGGCTGATATACGATACGGACAACTTATATAAGTCCGGCGACGGACTTTACAGGAAATTCTTTGAAGCGGACGACATATACTCTCACAGCTATATTCTCTGCTTTGACGGTGTGTATATGGACTGCACCGTTTATGTCAACGGCACCGAGGCAGTCTCGTGGACGCACGGATATACATCGTTCGGCACCGATATCTCCGCGCTGCTCAACGAGGGCAGGAACCGCATAGATGTGCTCGTCCGCTATAAGTCACCCAATTCAAGGTGGTACTCGGGCGCGGGCATCTTCCGCAATGTATGGCTGTATGAGCTCTCACCCGTTCACCTCAATATCAACGGGATATATATATCGCCCGACGCCGAAACAGGCGATATCTACATAAATACCGAAACGGTCGGCGTAAGCTCCGCCATGCCCCCGCTCGAAGTGCGGCATACCGCATTCGATGAAAGCGGAAATATCATCGCACAGGGACGCTCGCCCGTCACATGGAGCTGCAACGAATTCACGATACACGCCGACGATATCAGGCTGTGGAGCCTCGAAGAACGCAATCTCTATACGCTCCGCACCGAGCTTGCCGTGATACAGGACGGCACCGTCCTCGACTGCGATGAAAACACGTTCGGTTTCCGCAAGCTGAGATTTGACCCCGACTTCGGCTTCTTCCTCAACGGGAAGAATATCAAGCTGAAAGGCGTATGTCTGCACCACGACCTCGGCTGTCTCGGTGCGGCATTCAACAGCAGCGCGCTCGAACGTCAGCTGATGATAATGAAGGATATGGGCGTCAATTCGGTGCGCACCTCGCACAATCCGCCCGCCGCGGAATTCATGGAGATATGCGACCGCATAGGCTTGCTGGTTGACAGCGAATGCTTCGATATGTGGGAGCTGCACAAGACCGAGTTCGACAACGCGCGGTTTTTCAAGGACACCGCTCACCGCGACGTGAAAAGCTGGGTCAAGCGCGACCGCAATCACCCGTCGCTCATAATGTGGAGCATAGGCAATGAGATACTTGACACTCACGTTGATGAACACGGGTATGAAACAGCCGAACAGCTTGCGGGCTATGTGAAGGAATCCGATTACAAGGGCAACGCAAAGCCGACTATCGCTTCAAATTACATAGAATGGGAAAACGCGCAGAAGGTAGGAAAAATGCTCGGCATCTCCGGATATAACTACACCGAGCGCTGCTATGACGATCACCATAAAAAATACCCGCGTACCGTGATCTACGGCAGCGAGACAGCTTCTGCACTGCGCAGCCGCGGGATATATCATTTCCCCGCGGATATACCGAAGCTGACCCACGCGGACAATCAGTGCTCCTCGCTCGGCAACAGCACCGCGCGCTGGGGCAGCACCGCCGAGGATGCATGGACAGCCGACCGCGACCGCCCGTTCTGCATGGGGCAGTATGTATGGTCGGGGTTCGATTACATCGGCGAGCCAACTCCCTACGAAACGCGGAGCTGCTATTTCGGCGCGGTCGATACCGCGGGCATACCGAAGGATATATATTATTTCTACAAGTCGGTGTGGACGGACGAGCCGATGATACATCTGCTGCCGTACTGGGATTTCAGCGAGGGACAGGAAACAGACGTCATAGCCTACACGAACGCTCCCTGCGCCGAGCTTTTCCTCAACGGCGTGTCACAGGGGAAACAGTACATCGACCATGAACACGGA
Organism: uncultured Clostridia bacterium; assembly: GCA_947169455.1. Next base: position 5,195 of record CAMVPV010000071.1, read on the forward strand.
AAAGTCCTGCATTGTCAGTGGAAGGTAAGATACACCGCGGGAGAGATAACCGCGAAGGCTTACGATGACAGCGGGAACATGATCGCAGAGGAAACGCGCCGCAGCTTCGGCGATGCAGCAAGGCTCCGCGTGGCCGCCGAAAGGGATACCGTGAAGGCGGACGGGCGGGATGTCGTTTTCGTTATCATATCCGCGGAGGACAAGGACGGAAACCCCGTCGAGAATGCGCGGAACAGATTCACCGTAAAGGTGACGGGCGCGGGAAGGCTCGCGGGAACGGACAACGGCGACCCCACCGATACAGACGGGTACAGATCGGACTGCCGCAGGCTGTTCTCGGGCAAAGCCGCCGCCGCGGTGATGTCCGGCACGGAGGCGGGCGATATAACGGTCACTGTGACCTCCGAAGGGCTCGGAAGCGCAGAAGCAACGATACGCGCAGAGAAAGTCCCCGTGCCCGCGGGAGTTTCGGCGGTGACAGGCGTTCCCTGTTCCGGCAGCACGGATAAGGAGATACCGATAAGAACGGCAAAGCTGTCCTGCGGTCTGCACACGCTGACGCCGGACACTCCGGAATGTGACGCCGCGATAGAGATATTCCCCGCGAACCGCACCTATGATGATATATCCTGCGCGGTGCTGAAGGCAAACGGCACGAAGTCGGACTGCGCAGAGGCGGTATATGCTGACGGGAAGATACATATCACCGCAAAGGGCGACGGAGAAGCCGTGCTCACGGTGTTCTGCATGAACGGCGGGAAATATCCGCAGCTCATCGCGGAAATGAACTTCTCCTGCGAGGGCTTCGGACAGACGCTCCGCAGCCCGTATGAATACATATCGGCGGCGGAATATTCAAGTTCGCCCGATACGTTCAGCATAACCGAGGGAAATTCTGTCGGCGCTTTCGGGGATAATGTGACGCTGTATTTCGACGGCACAGACTTCGGAAAGCACGGCAGCGAAAGAATAGAACTGTATATCGGCAACAGCAGCGGAAAAGACGTTATCATAGATATCCTTGACGGGGAGCGGACGATAACTGCGGTAAATTTCCCGCATAACGGATTGTGGAACAGCTTTGCGCCGATGACGTTCGCTCTGCCCGAAAAGCTGAAGGGCGTACATACGCTCGGGTTCAGGATAAGAGGAAGATGTCTGTTCGGCGGATCTGAATTTGTTTCCCCTGTGTTCGGAACGATATTCCCAGCCGACTGTGACGAGCTTTACGGCGACTGCTTCACGAAGGACGGCAGTTCTGTCCGCGGCATAGGGAACAACACCGTTATCGGTTTCCGTGCGCTCAGCTTCGGCAGCGGAGCGGATGCGGTAATTATCCGCGGCAGCACGCCCAATGAGATCAACACGATACAGATGAAGATATCAAAGGACGGCGCCGAGACTACTCATCTGCTGGAGTTCAGACAGAACGGCGGTCATGAACAGCAGTTCGGCATACCGGAGATCACGGGCGTGAACGATGTCGATCTGGTATTTCTGCCCGGCAGCGATTTTGATCTTGACAGCTTCAGCTTTGTCAAAAAAGAAGAAACCCCGGAGGGATGATGAAAATGATACCCGATCATATACCGGAAGAAAAACGGAAATTATACCCCATGCTC
>CAMVPV010000072.1 GCA_947169455.1 uncultured Clostridia bacterium
CAGTTCGGGCATATATTGTATGATGATATCAACGATCTGGTCAAGCTGATTTTTATCAGTGCAGAAATTGGAAATATTAAGGCTTGTTACATTGTTGAATTTTTTCAGCAATGAATAATCAAAATCCTTATTTGCGTAGAATATCACACCTTCATCGCCGTCAGCAAAACACTCGTTTTTTTCACCGCCGATGAGATAGATATAGGTCGCATTTTTTGGAACTTTTTGTCCGAGTACCTTGATATACTCGGGTTTCTTTTCAACCTGTTCCGGTTCGGGTTCCGGCGCAGGTGCAGGTTCATCTTCTATAGGCGCTTCTTCATCGTCACTGAGCGCCGATGCGGTAAATGCCGCAGGCGCGCCGATATAGGAAAAATTTGCAACTCCCGAAAAAGCCATTGCCGCTGCCGTGAAAAGAGCAGCCTTTTTCATTTTCATATAATTTGTCATAGAATTACCTCCGAAAGTAATTTATTTGATTTGATTATACAAGGAAAATATTTCAGCAAAGAAAACAAAATATAAATAAATCATAAACGGTTGGATGAAAAAGCGGACGAGCCCATAGCGACATCGCCGCTTGCCGCTCCCGCGCCGTTGATGCAGAACGGCAGCTGTGTTATGACCGCGTTTGTTCTGTATTGAGCAGGCGCGGTCCTTTATTGCGGAAGCAGCAGGATCATCGCTCGCACTGCATCGCCCCGCCTTGACAAAATGCGTGTTTTGTGTTATGATTATGGGAGAATACCGGAGGAATATATGCTATGGATATACAGGTGCTCAGAAACTATATTGAAATAATCGAGAGCGGGAGCATTACGGCGGCGGCAAAGCGCCTCTACATCGCACAGCCCGCGCTCAGCCTTCAGCTGAAATCGCTCGAAAAGGAACTCGGCACGGTGCTGCTGATAAGATCGGCCCACCGCATGGAACTCACCGATGCGGGGCTGATGCTGTACAAAAAAGCCAAGAGCATAGTTTCGCTCGAAAATTCCGTGAAGAAGGATATCCGCGATTCCGAACTCGGCGTGAAGGGTACGCTGCATATCGCCGTGAACCCCTGCGATGCCTATACGCTCTGCGGAGGGATGCTCTCCGAATTCGGAAGGAACCACCCCTCGGTGCGCTGTGAGCTGCACGAGGCGAACTCCTTTGAGGCACTCTCCATGCTGGACAGCGGCACCGCCGATATCGCTCTGGTGAGGACGCCATGTGTGCTCTCGCCCGATATGTCTGCCGTGCGCTACGGCACTGACAGGATGGCGGTGATATATAACAGCGAGAGCTTCGGGATAGACGGCAAGGGCGAGATAGCTCTCGCACAGCTTACCGGACGCCCCCTCGCCGTGATAAGGCGCTGCGAAAAGACCATAGCCGCTGCGTTTTCAGCAGGTACTGAAAACATCCGCCGCGCCGACAAGAAACAGAGACCATCGCTCGAGATAGCGTTTGCCGCCGCAGAGATATCCACCGTTGTGAATCTGGCGGCATCGGGGCTCGCGATAGGCATAGTGCCGCTCTCGGCGGCGAAGATATCCGGGGACACTGTGTTCCGCACGCTCAGCGACCCCGCTTTCGATACCGAAAAGCTGATAGTCACCCGCCGGAACGCTTCGCAGTCCTCCGCCGAGAAGCAGTTCTGCGATATGCTGGCTGCAGCTGCAAACAACTGATATGAGGTATCATCGCAAGACCGCCGTTCTGTGCGCTGTGATGCTCATGCTGTGCGGCTGCGGCAGGACAGGCTCACCCGACGCTGAAGAGACTGAGACGGAGTTTGTCACCGAAACGGCACCCTATCAGTCGATAGTCAATCCCGATTTCAGGAATATACTCTGGGGAATGATGCCGAATGAGATATATTCTCAGGAAAGCAGTGATGATCTTCATTTTTATTCCGATATCGGCGATTACTGTGAACAGAACGGGCTGGAAAGCCCCGATATAGATATGTTCGGCACGAACGGAGGCTGTCCCGTGCTGGAATTCGGGGACATAACGGAGGTAGGGTTCAGATGCCGCCTGTTCTACTTCCTCGGGGATATGGGCACCTGCACTTCTGCCGAATACGTCATACCGCCGGAGGAAAAGCAGAGGCACGGCAGTATCTGCATGGATACGATAAATACCTATTTCGATGAGATGTACTGTCCCGCAGAGATATCACCCGTGCCGGGGTATATCTACCGGAGAACGCGCACTGCGGAGATCTTTATCAGCGAACCGCGTGACGGCTCGGTGCATATCTTTTTCCGCAAGCCGGAAAATACCGCAGAAACTCCACAGACCTCGCGCGTTATAGAATATGACAACGGCACGACGATCGATATCAGGAATTAGGGATAAGAAGTAAGATCTCCGATATCTGACTTCTGTCCATCTAAAAAGGGGGGTGAATGTCATGCTCATTGCAGCCGTAATAAATGTATCCGGCAAAGCAGGAAAAAGAGCTGCCGTCAGATGCCTGAGCTCTGTATATCCTCTGCTTGATGCCCTTGATATGCGCGCTGCGGTATCATTGAGGGAACCTCACGGGCATGATATCATCATCCCGGACAGATACAGCGGGCGCGTGTCCTTCCTCGGCAAGCGCCGGCTGAACAAGTTCATCTCCTCACTGCCGGACGGCAGCTGGGTGATCGAAATCCCCGCAGAGTATGCATTTTCATGCTGCGATGATATCATCCGCTTTTTCGTTTCCGGGGAATACCGCAGCTATGATGCCGCCGCCTTTACGCTGTGCGGCAGTGATGAGTGCTGTTACGCGGGGATAAGGAAAGTCTCCGCAGACAGATACATCCCGGCGGACAGGATAAGATTCCTTGCGGACAGCGCATTCACGGAGGATACAGCGGTGAGCGCGGTCACGCCGTCGCCGCTGCGATACCTTGCACTTGCGGAAAAATACCGCCGCACCGATATGGAAAAGGCTTTCGCATATATAAATACCGGGATATACCTCTGCCCCGAAAGCAGGAAAAAGGAGCTTATCCCGCTGGTAGCCATGAAAGCAGAGCTGCTGCATGAGGCAGGATGTTACAGTGAGGTATGCGGGCTCTGCGAAAAATACACTCCGCTGCTCCGCAAGGATGAGAATGCCGACAGGCTGTTCTGCACCGATCTCAGATCAGCAGCGTATGATCTCTTCCTGCGCTTGCGTGCGCTCGGTGCGATGCGGGATCATTCCGCGAGCGGCGCGGCTCACCGTGTGATGTGGGCGGAGGATTATCTCCGGATATTCAATGCGATGAAGACCGGTAAGACCTTCACCATCGACCGGCTGTACATCGACCGCAGGTATTCCGGTCTGCCGTTTTCATCTCCCGTGAATACGCTGTGCAGCTTCTGTGCAGATGATACGGAGACTGCCGCAAGGATCAGCTTCAGGGCGGCAGAGTGGATGATAGCAGGTGATACGGATGAGTATTCCGTTCTTCCGGATGAAGCTGCCGGTCTGCTCGACTGTGTTCCGCTGAACGCGCTGAAGGGCAGTCTGCTCGGCAAGCGGCTGGAGATAGAAGCGTTCCTGATATACAGATGCGGTATGACGGAGCGTGCAGGTGAGATATACCGCAGGCTCCGCCCGAAGCAGAGGGCGGTGTTCGTAAGATACCTCGTTGGAGAGTACGGTCCGGAATTTGCACAGAAGAGCGAAAGCTTCATCACCGATGATGAATTCGCGGAGATGACAAAGTATGCGGGCAGAGAGGAGTTCCCTGCACTGCTGCTGATGATGCTCGCGAAGGGAGCGGATATCTCCCCGTGGATAAGCAGGGATGCCGAAGGCACGCTCGCCGCGATAGATGAGATATTCGATACACAACCGAAGGCGCCGGCCGTATTCGCCGCCGCCGACCCCGATGCGGGCAGCACCGAATGTGAACTGCTCGCGCTGACGGTCAGCTTTGAGCACGCAGCCATGCTTACCGCCGGAAAGCGCGATCTCCGCAACACGACAGAGCTGTTCGAGCTTTTCTGCACTTACGGATACCGTTATGCCTGTCTGCAGTTCGGCGCGGAAAGATGCTCAGCCGGCGATATAAGCGATATCCCGGATGAGATAAAAAAATATATAATCGGCGGCAGAGCAGTCAATGCACTTGCGGAGCACCGCTACCTCGACTGCGTCCGCGCACTCAAGGAGATGCTGTTCACGTCGCCGGGTTCGGCGCTGCTCATAGGCGCATACAATGAAAAGCTCCGCAGACTGCGCGAGCGCAGCGAAAATCAGCTCCGCCGAAAGGAAAAGGAAATGTATTCTTCGACAATAAAGGAGAATATCCGCTTTTTCATAAGCTGCGGTGACAGCGGACGCGCAGCCGCCATGATCGCGGAATACATGATGCTCAACCCGCTCGACCCGGAGATCTATGACCTGATCGCAGAAGCGGGAATGACGCTGACTGATCTTTCGGACGCGCCTCTCCAGTGAGAGTGCGAGCTGCCGCCACGGACGATCTTCTGTCCACAAAAAACGGAGATGATATCATGAATGAAAAACTATACTGTACACCGGCACAGATGAGAGACCTCGAGGCTGCCTCCGAGGAGGCGGGCACCGACCGCGCACAGCTCATGGAAAATGCGGGGGGGCTTGCGGCTGCGTTCATAATGGACAAGATGAACCAGAACAAGATACCCGGTCCTGCGGCAGTGCTTTGCGGCAAGGGGAACAACGGCGGCGACGGGTTCGTTATCGCAAGGGATCTCAGTGAGATAGGCATGATAGTGTATTGCATACTCACCTCGGACGGTGCGGGCACCGACCTTGCGGCGGCGCGGCTCTCCGAGCTCGCCTCGGTCGGGACAGTGCCGATAATAATGCTTTCGGAAAACAAGGACTCCGTTTTCGATGTGCTCGAAGATTCATCCGTTATCGTCGATGCGGTGTTCGGCACGGGATTTCACGGAGATATGCCGGATGATGTGCGCGAGCTGCTCGAGTTCGCGGGGAAGTGCAGCGCGATGAAATTCGCGGTGGATATACCCTCCGGCGGCAACGGCTCCTCGGGAGCGGTCGCGGGCGGAACGATGAAGTGCGACTACACCGTGACATTCGGGCTTGAGAAGATAGGCACGGCGCTCTCTCCGCTGAAAGAGTACTGCGGAGATATCCACGTTGCGGATATCGGGATACCTCCGGTCTGCGTCAGGACCATGACCCGCCTGATATGCCCGGTCACCTTTGAGGCGGTGAAGGATGCTGTTCCCGTGCGCAAGCCATCCGACCACAAGGGCGTATATGGAAGGATACTCAATATCGCAGGCAGCGAGGGTATGCCCGGTGCGGCGGCGCTCTCCACACAGGCGATGCTCCGCAGCGGTGCGGGGCTGGTAAAGCTCGCCTCGGTAAAGAACGTCGTCAGGAGCATTTCCTCATCGCTGTGGGAATGTACCTATTTGCCGCTCGCGGCGTCCTCGGACGGCTCGATATCGGGCGAAAGCGCATCCGCTCTCGTGAGTGAATCGGGAAAATGCAGCGTCACTGCGATAGGCTGCGGGCTCACCGTCACCGAGGGCACGAAAAAGCTCGTAAAAGCGATCATAAACAGCTCACCTGAAAAGCTCATAATAGATGCCGATGGTCTAAACTGCCTTGCCGGCTGCATAGATATTATCAGAAACGCAAAGGGCGAAACGGCAGTCACACCGCACGCGGGCGAACTTGCACGGCTGCTCGGCATCACTGCTGAGGAAGCCGCTGCCGACAGGCTCGAAGCGGCGATACGCCTGAATTCGCTGTATGAGATAACTGTGCTTGCCAAGGGCAGCCCCACGTTCATCGTGAGCAATGAAAGGATATATGTCTCGTTCACCGGAAATCCCGGGCTTTCGCGCGGCGGGAGCGGGGATGTCCTCACGGGCATAGTATCCGGACTTGCCGCCATGGGTCTGCCGCTCGATGAAGCCGCCGCATACGGTGCTTTCCTGCACGGATATGCCGCCGACCGCACCGCAGAAAAAATGTCCCGCACGGGTATGCTGCCTTCGGATGTTATTGCCGGACTGCCTTTTGTGTTCAAAGAAATGGACAGGTAAAGGCACAGCGCACTATGCAGATCACAAAGGTGCCTTCTGTTCAGACAACAACGAACGGAGGGCATTTTTATGGAAAAGCTGACGCTCACAAAGAAGATCGCAGTCACCGCCGCAGCCGTCCTGCTGACAGGCTGTCTGCCGGGAACGAAGTCCGCGGCGAAGAAGGTCCCCGGGCTCGACGGGCTCTACACTGCGGAATGCAGCATAGTCTGCGCCGAAGAAGAGGGGGAGTTCATCTACGGAGGAAGGATGACCCGTCTCGGCGGCGGGAACTGGCAGCTTGAGCTTTCCTCACCGGATACCGTGAAGGGACTGAAGATATCCATGGGCGGCGAGGGTATGACCGCATCTCTCGGCGATCTCAATTTCCGCATAGAAACGGATAAGATACCGGACAAAGCCGCGTTCGTGACGGTGTTCAGCGTGCTCGACGATGCTGCCGTTTCGGAGCTGCGCTTCTCGGAGACGGAGACGGGCTTCTGCTACTACGGCACCTGCGGCACGGAAAACTACACGATAAAGCTCGATAAAGCCGCAAATACGCTGTGCGGGATGGAATGCGGGAACGTGTCGGCAGTGTTCTCGGATCTCACCCCCTGTGAGGAAATGACCGCAGAAGAAACGACGGTCACGACCGCAGTGACGGAAGAAACGTCTGCTGCCGATAAATTCAGGGCAGGTGCGGGAACGCACTGAAAAGCATAAGTACATACACTACCCACAACTTAAGCGTAAAACGCGGCGTAAGCCGCGAGTAAAGTTTTCG
>CAMVPV010000073.1 GCA_947169455.1 uncultured Clostridia bacterium
AAAACAACCGCTGTTCTTTAGCCTTAAAAACGTTTTGAACTTTGCGGAATCAGGTACATATTTAAGGATCTGTCAAGTTATTTCTCTATAAACAGCAAAAACAACAAAGACCCGCGATCAATTCTGTAAATATACACAAACGTTCTATTCTGTCACAGATACTTTTCGGGATGATCCGGGTCAATATCATCTATTCCGCAATGCCGCACAGGAATTAATTTTCCGGCATAAAATAGCAGTAAATTTGTGTCTTTTATACTATTGCCAAAATTTTGTTTATATAGTATAATAGTATTTATGAATATCCATTTTACGGATATGCCACATGAAAGGGATGATATTCTGCTATGTGCGGATTTACGGGATTTACCAATATACAGGACAACGCTGACAAAGTGCTCGGCTGCATGATGGATCGCATAAAGCACCGCGGTCCGGATGCCGACGGAAAATATATCGACGCGGATATCGCGCTCGGTTTCCGCAGGCTCAGCATCATCGACATAGGCTCATCGGGAAATCAGCCTATCACAAATGAAGATGACACCTGCGTTCTCGTGTTCAACGGAGAGATATACAACTATCAGCCGCTGCGCAAGGAACTTGAAGAAAAGGGTCACAGGTTCAAGACACATACCGATTCCGAGGTGCTTCTCCACGGCTATGAGGAATACGGCGAAAAGCTCCTTGCAAAGCTGCGCGGTATGTTCGCTTTCGTGATATGGGACAAAAACTCCCGCGAGATATTTGCCGCAAGGGATTTCTTCGGCATAAAGCCGTTCTATTATGCGCAGATGAACGGCACGTTCATGTTCGGCTCGGAGATAAAATCCTTCCTCGATCACCCAGATTTCAGAAAGGAACTCAACACCGCCGCTCTCGAAAATTACCTCACCTTCCAGTATTCGCCCTGCGATGAAACCTTCTTCAAGGGCGTGTTCAAGCTACCACCCGCGCATTTCCTGCGCTGGAAGGACGGCAGGCTCGAAAAGAAGCGCTACTGGGATGTTCACTTCAAGGCGGACGGCACTCCGGATATGGATGAATGGGTGGATAGGATCTCCGATACCTTCGAGGATTCCGTAGCTGCTCACAAGATCTCCGATGTTGAGGTCGGCAGCTTCCTTTCAAGCGGCGTCGATTCAAGCTATGCTGCATCGGTAGCCAAGGTCGATAAGACGTTCACGGTCGGCTTCGGCGAGGACGAAAAATACAACGAGATCGGCTGGGCAAAGGAGTTTTCCAAGTATATCGGAAAGGAAAACATCAGCCACGTAATAACCCCCGAGGAGTACTGGGATAATATCCCGAAAATACAGTATCACCTCGATGAACCGCTCGCAGACCCGTCCTGCATAGCGCTCTACTTCGTGTGCAGGGAGGCGGCGAAGTACGTCAAGGTAGTGCTTTCCGGCGAGGGCGCCGATGAGATATTCGGCGGCTATAATATTTACAAGGAACCGCTCGGTTCGCACGCCTACAAATCCATACCATTCCCGATAAGACGCGGCATCGGCATGGCAGCGGAGCACCTTCCGCACAAGAAGGGCGTCAACTTCCTCATAAGGAACGGCAAGCGCCTTGAAGAACGATTCATCGGAAATGCGTATATGTTCACCGAAAAGGAGCGCAAGAAGCTCCTGAAGATACAGACCTCCGCACCCGCACCCACCGAGATCACAAAGCCGTTCTACGCTAAGGTGAAGGATCAGGATGAGATAACCCGTATGCAGTACCTCGATCTTCATATGTGGATGGCGGGAGATATACTCCTGAAAGCCGACAAGATGTCTATGGCGAATTCCCTCGAACTGCGCGTGCCTTTCCTCGACAAGGAGGTAATGAAGCTCGCAGAGAGGATACCCACAAAGTACCGCGTCAGCAAGGAGAACACCAAGCTCGCGATGCGCCGCGCCGCTCTGAAAGCGGCTCCGCCCAAGACCGCCAACAAGAAGAAGCTCGGTTTTCCTGTGCCGATAAGAGTCTGGCTGCGCGAGGAAAAATACTACAATATCGTGAGGAGCACGTTTGAATCGGAGGCTGGCAAGAAGTTCTTCAATACCGACCTGCTGATAAAGCTGCTCGATGACCACCGCGCCGAAAAATACGACAACAGCCGCAGGATATGGACTGTATATGTATTTCTGGTATGGTACAAAGTTTATTTTGAGGATATGAAGTAAAATGGATAGCAATATTTTGACTTACCGCCCTTCACCGCTGATGTCGCTGCCGCTGGTGTTCCATATAGTATTCATGGTCGTATCCGCAGTAACGCTGATACTCGGCTATCGCAGCAAAAAGCAGCTACACCAGCTGATACTCCTCGCGGCGATACTTTCCTCTGCGCTCATATATTTCGTTGATGACGGCGTGACCTTCTATATACTCGCATTCGAGGAGACTGCGCTGTTTATATGGACGGTAGTGCTGATGAGGATAGAGGAGAGCAGAGAAGAGCGCAAGGAAAAGGAACGCGCTAAGGATACGGAGAAAAAAGACCGATGAAAACAGTTCTTCTTGAAGAAAAGACAGTTACCTCGGGCGGAGATATAACGTTCGATGAGTTCCGCACTTTCGGCGAGCTTACCGTATATCCGCTCACACCGCCCGACAAGCTGATTGAATATGTCGCGGACAACGAGGCAGCAATAATCAACAAGACCGTTTTCACTGCGGATATACTGAAAAAATGTCCGTCACTGAAATACATCGGACTGTGCGCCACCGGCTACAACAACGTCGATGTGGACGCCGCCCGTGAACTTGGCATTACGGTATGCAACTGCCCCGCCTACTCCACAGACGCCGTTGCACAGCAGGTGTTCGCGTATATCCTGCACTATGCCAACCGCGTTTCCGATTACAACGAGGATGTTCACGCAGGCGGATGGATAAATTCCCCCACGTTCGCATATTTCAAGTTCCCTATGTTCGAGCTCGCGGGAAAGAAGCTCGGCATGATCGGATACGGCAGCATAGGAAGGCGCGTCGCTGAGATAGCACTCACCTTCGGTATGGAGGTACTCGTTTCCACAAGGACGCCGAGAGAGGACAGCCGCGTCCGCTTCGTGAGCAGGGAGGATATCTTCCGCGAAAGCGATATCATAACGCTGCACTGTCCGCTCACCGAAGACACCAGAGAGCTTATCTGCAAGGAAACTCTCTCTCTGTGCAGTAAGGATGCGATAATCATAAATACCTCACGCGGCGGCACCGTAAATGAACACGACCTCGCAGAAGCTCTGAAAAACGGCAGTATCGCAGGCGCGGCGGTCGATGTGATATCGGAAGAGCCGATGAAAGCGGACAATCCGCTGTATGGTGCACCGAACTGCATAATAACACCGCATACGGCATGGTCGCCGATGCAGACGCGCAAAAGGCTGCTCCGCATAGCCGCAGACAATCTGCGCGCGTTCATCGGGGGACACCCCATCAATAAAGTCAACTGAAAGGCAGATACCCATGTTCAATATACAGGATAAGAAAAGAATAATCGTAAAGGTCGGAACATCCACCATAACGCACAAGACAGGACGCATCAACCTCCGCAGGATGGAACGGTTCGTCAAGGTGCTCAGCGACATACACAACAGCGGCGTGGATCTGATACTCGTATCTTCGGGAGCCATCGGTCTCGGCATGAGCAAGATAGGCCTCCCCGAGCGCCCGAAGGACACTATCACCAAACAGGCGTGCGCGGCTATCGGTCAGTGTGAGCTTATGTATATGTATGACAAGCTTTTCGGCGAGTACAACGTCAACGTCGCACAGATACTGCTCACCAAATACACCCTCGATTCCCCCCGCAAGAACAACATCAGCAATACGTTCCGCCGTCTGCTCGAATACAAGATAATCCCGATAGTGAACGAGAACGACACTATCGCGATAGATGAGCTGGAGCTCGAATTCGGCGAAAATGACACCCTCGCGGCGTATGTCGGTTCGTTCTGCGATGCGGATATGCTGATAATAATGTCTGATATAGACGGACTTTTCGACAAGGATCCTCACAAGTTCGAGGACGCAAAGCTGATATCAAGGGTATATGATATCAACGAGGAGATCGAGGCGCTTGCCGGCGGCTCGGGAAGTGCGCTCGGCAGCGGCGGCATGAAGACCAAGCTCAACGCCGCAAAGATATCCCTTGATATGGGAATGGATATGGCTATCCTCAACGGCCGTGACCCCCGCGTCCTCTATGATTTCTTCGACGGCAAGGAAGTCGGCACGGTATTCTGCAAGGACAAATGATCTATTTTACCGGAGATATCCACGGGAGCGTGGATATCCGCAAGCTGAACCCCAATAATCTCCGCTGCCTCGGCATCACGCTGAACAAGGATGATCATCTCATCCTGCTCGGCGATATAGGACTGCCGTTCTATCCGACCGATACGGTAAAGGGCTCGCCCACCTACGGCGAATACCGCTTCTGGACAAGGTTCCTTGCATGGAAGAAATGCACGATACTCTTTGTTGACGGTAACCACGACAACCACGATTTCTGGCGGGAACAGCCCGTCACCGAATGGCACGGCGGAAGGGTGCACAGACATCCGCATATCCCGAACGCACTGCATCTCATGCGCGGTGAAATTTATGATGATGTTGACGGAAAGAGCATCTTTTCATTCGGCGGGGCGGCTTCACACGATGTCGAACCGGTATATATCGGCTCGCAGTGCGTATGGAAGGGCAGAAAAGAGGGTATATCGTGGTGGCGGCATGAGACTGCCGACGAAAGCGAAACAGAAAATGCCCGCAGGAACCTTGCACGGCATGATAACAGGGTCGATTGCATCGTTACGCATACTCCGCCGTTTTCCGTGGTGAACGAGTTCTTTCCGCAGAAAGCTGTCGAAAAGGACACCACCGCTAAGTTCCTTGATACGGTGCTTGCAGATGTGCAGTACGATATGTGGCTGTGCGGACATATCCACACGGAATATATCATTTCGGAAATGAAGCTGGTCGGGCTGTACAACGATATACAGAATTACGATGATATTTACAAAGCACTTGCTGAACTGAAAAATAATGATTAGTAAAGGACTGATGATATGTCTTACGTCAATGAACTCGGTGCAAGATCAAAGCAGGCGTCAAAGGTACTCGCCTGCGCCTCCTCAAAGGAAAAGGACGCCGCTCTCACTGCTGTTGCGGAGGCGCTCGTGAACAATTCCGCGAGGATAATCGCCGAGAACGCCAAGGATATGGAAGAAGCCGTAAAGAACAATATGACGAAGTCGCTTCAGGACAGACTGCGTCTCAATGACGACCGCATAAAAGGCATGGCGGACGGCATACTCACGCTCGTTAAGGACAAGGACCCCATAGGTGAAGTTGATATGGGATCTACCCGCCCCAACGGAATGAGGATAACCCGCGTGCGCGTTCCGATAGGAGTTATCGGCATAATTTACGAGGCACGCCCCAACGTTACCGCAGACGCAGCCGCTATCTGCCTTAAATCCGGAAATTCCGTGATACTCCGCGGCGGCAAGGAAGCGTACAATTCAAACAAATGCATATGCGAGATCATGCGCGCAGCCGTTGAGAGCGCAGGTCTGCCCGCAGATTCGATCCTTTTCGTAGATGACACCACCCGCGAATCCACCAATGAGCTCATGAAGTGCAGCGACTACCTCGATCTGCTCATCCCGAGAGGGGGCGGCGGGCTCATCAATGCGGTAAAGCAGAACGCGACCGTTCCCGTTATACAGACCGGCGTAGGCAACTGCCATGTTTTTGTCGATGAAAGCGCCGATATAGAAATGGCAGTCACCATCACCGATAACGGCAAAACACAGCGCCCGTCGGTGTGCAACGCAGTGGAGTCGCTGCTTGTTCACAAGAATATCGCGGAGAAATTCCTGCCCGCGATAAAGGAGCGCTTTGCTTCGCATAATGTTGAGATACGCGGCTGCGAAGAGACACGCCGCATACTCGGCGACAGCGTAGTTCCCGCGACCGAGGACGATTACGGCAGGGAATTCCTCGATTACATCATCGCGGTGAAGGTAGTCGATGGCATCGATGAAGCGCTCGCACACATAGGAAAATACTCCACCGGACATTCGGAATGTATCGTCACGAATTCTCTCGCAAACGCGGACAGGTTCCGCAAAGAGGCAGATGCAGCCTGCGTCTATGTAAATGTATCAACGAGATTCACGGACGGCGGCGAGTTCGGCTTCGGCGCGGAGATAGGCATTTCCACTCAGAAGATGCACGCTCGGGGACCTATGGGTCTGCGTGAGCTTACCTCCTGCAAATACCTCATCGACGGAAACGGACAGATACGCTGAACATTCCGCCGGCGCTCCGTAAAGCAGAAAATATGAACAGTGATCCCCCCGGGTAACATATCCGGGGGATTTTGTTCTGCATATATAGTTTTATTCACTCAAAAAAAGAGAGCTTTCCCGCTGGAAGCCCTCTTGCAAAGCATCATATATCCTGACAGAACAGACCGTGACGTGTGCAGTACCACACTATCCTTCCCGAACGGAACACCGGCATCGTGAACTGCATAGTCCATTCGGGGTACTGCTTGAATATCATCGCGGTGCTGTCGTTCACATACGCCGCGAATGAAATGTAATGCTCCTTTGTCATCTCATGGTCGGAGGACACGTACAGCTCACCGCCGATATCCTCGACCTTCAGCATTTCGCTCCCGTCTGCTTTCTGCGGTTCAAGCGCGGAAAGCCTGTTCCCGCAGCAGGTGACCGCCGCATCAGAGGTCGCGGTGATGATGTTCCC
>CAMVPV010000074.1 GCA_947169455.1 uncultured Clostridia bacterium
TCTATGCATTCATCACCTCAAAGACCGCTTTCGGACGCTACTTCTACGCAGTCGGCGGAAATGAGAAGGCTACAAAGCTCTCCGGTATCAATACCGAGAAGATCTACTTCATGGCATACACATCGATGTCGCTGCTCGCAGGTCTTTCCGGACTTCTCATCGCAGCCCGCATCGGTTCCGTAAACGGTGATACAGGTAACTCCTTCGAGATGGACGCTATAGGCTCCTGCTTCATCGGCGGTGCTTCTGCATACGGCGGAAGCGGAACAGTACCCGGCATTATGGTCGGAGCTATCCTGCTCGGCGTTATCAATCAGGGTATGTCCATCATCGGTCTCGACAACAACTGGCAGTACGTCGTAAAGGGCGCGGTTCTTCTCATAGCCGTTATCTTCGACGTTGTATCCAACCACAAGACCGGTAAGGCAGGCTGATAAGCTATCAGAATGGATCGGAGGATATCCGTGCGGTATCTTCCGATTCTGTTTATACTAAGCGCGATATCAAAATATCCGTCGGAGATCCTGAAACAGTGCGCAGTATAGCAGTATAAAGGAGTACAGTAAATGGACAGTGCAAAATACGACACGCAGAAGCGTTCCCGCGCGGGGAAAGCCGCCGTGCTGAGAGCAGTGGTGGCGGGATATATCGCGTATCTCGGCTGGAAGATCGCTACTGCGACCGATACTACCATGGATCGCACGCTTGCATATATTCTGGGCGGTTTGTTCATGCTTGCGGCGGGAGCGATAGTGTTCTATATTGTTAAGCGTTACCGTGCAGATCTTGAAGAAGCAAAGATCAGTGGGGATAATGCGGAAACGGAAGATGAACAATGACCCTGACAGATGAAATAATGCAGCTGTGCGAAGCGTACATCGCGGAGGCGGAGAAGCTCGAACGCGAGCGCAAGCCTGCAGACGGGCTTTTCGGCATGGGAAAGAAGCCTGCCGATGACCCCTGCCATGACAGGTTCGCAAAGGATATAGAAGCAAAGCTGGGTGAAGCGGCTGCACAGAGTCCGTCATCGGCGGAGGTGCGTGAGGCGCTTTCGTATATCTATCATCTGCCGAAGGAACACAAGGAACCGCTGAGCATATACTGGCTGCTCAATGCTGTCCACGGACTTACCCTTCCGCTTATCGGCTTTCTTGATGCGGACGATGCAGGCGCTCTGCGAAAGCAGTACGCCTCCGAGCTTAAACGCTGGGAGCGTCTCCCGGTACAGAAGCAGGTATATGCTGCACTAAGTAAAAAGTAAAAACAGTCCTGTATCATCCGTGTGTATGTTACAGGACTGTTTTTTATTAATTCAGCATTTCAAGTGCCCGGTCAAGCAGATAGTCTTCATCACGGTCGAACAGCGCCGCGATAGCTTCTTCATCGAACGGCACCATGACATCGAGCTCTGCTTCGCTCTGGTCATCGGTGCCCGCATCCATGAAGATGCTTCCGTCGCGGTTCAGTAACACAGATGAAGAAAAGCTCAATTCACCGCTTTCGAGGTGCTTTTTGCATATGCCCTGTCCGATGCCGCACGTACCGGTAAATCCAATAACAGTCGTGTTGTCGAGCCTGCTCATCACCTTGGCGAGGTGGTCGGACGCGCTCGCACTGTATGCGTTTACGAGGAGTATCACCCTGCCGCTGTCGCCGAGTATGTTTTCGCCGCTGAACATATTGTCTCCGTCCGTGATGTAATTGCCGTTTTCATCGCGGGCGTAGCAGTTGTTTTCGCTGTCCCACAGGGCATCACTGGCGAAGTAGTGCTCGCCCTCGGGTGCGAACAGCGAAGCGAGAGCTTTTACCATTCCTCCGGAGCCGCCGCCGTTCGAGCGGATATCTATGATAATATCCCTCACGCCCTCGCTGCGGTACTTCGTCACTTCCTCGCGTATCGAATCTGCCATTTCGCTGAAATTCTCCTTCTGTCCGGAAACAAGGTCGTAGTTCATGAACTTTATCCGCAGGCAGATGACAGTATCATTCAGCTTTTCGATGTGCATATTCGCACATTCCAGTCCGCGCTCCACAGTATCGCAGGCTTTTTCGTACCGGTCGGAATACGGCGATGCGAGCTTCGGCAGCGTGATAGTCCTTTCGGTGCCGTTGCTGTCCCTGTAAACAACTTCCGCATTGTCACCGCCTGTACCGGCAGCAAGTATACCTTCGTAGAATTTCCTGTTGTCCTTATCGGAGAATGACTGTATGTAATAGTATTCTGACAGTTTATCGGCTTCGGCGGGAGCCATGACGTTCCAGCTGATTATTTCCGTGCCGTTCCTGATACCTCTAGAAAAGAGCGACGGGTCAACATTAACCGCTACGGTCTTTCCGTCCGAACGTGTCATTATCACGATGCCGTGATCGTTTCCGAGGGCGTTCTTCTGAGCATTTTCCATAGTATCCTTGTCGGCTGCGAAATATACATGACCGTCGTGGAATTCCGCGCAGAACCTTGCCCACGCCATATAACCCGCTTCATCATCATGCAGATCCTCGGCTTCACGGAACTGCGGCATATATTTCTCGTACAGTGCATTCCAGTCTATGTTCTTGTGTTTCGAGAGGGCATAGTGTTCTTTCATGGATCTGAATGCAAGATCGAAATCCTTGACGTAATGTATGCGGCTGCGGTAATTGCTGCCGAGCAGGCACATAGGTACTGCTATCAGCGCGAGAACAGCCGCAGCAGCGCAGGCGATCCGGCGCGTACGCAGCTTTTCAGTGAAGAAACCGGCAGATGCCGCTGCGCAGGCGATATATACTCCAGCGAGGAGCGGTTCGGCGCCTGTACACATAGTTATCATGATGCACAGTGCAGCGGGTATCAGCCACAGCAGCCGTATCTTTGAACTGTGCCATTTTTCCGCGACCCCCGCCGCAAAACAAAGCGCAGCGCATATTACCGCTTCAACAGCGATAAGTATGATATCATTTCTTTCCATGGTCATCCCCCTTATTCAAGATCGTCTTTTCTGAAAAAGACGTATCCGAGCAGCAGATATGCAGCAGCCATTATCAGCGGAACTATAATGTAGAGCACGGTATCCGACGCGTAAAGCGCAGATTCATATACATAGCGCACATCGATATCGGGCGACAGCAGCTTATAGGTGTACCAACTGTCAAAATGGCAGATATACTTCAGGCTGAATGTGCTCGTCAGCACGGTCGAATGGTGCTCTGATGTACTGTATAATATACCCGCTGCCATTATCGCTCCGTAGAGTATCCCGCCGACCGTGCCTGCCTTTTTCATGATGAATGAAAGGAATATGCAGAAGCAGCTTATCCTTATCAATGATATCACCAGCAGAAGCAGCCGAAGAGCAAGATCACCCGCCGTGATAGCATTTCCCCAACCTAATTTGATGCACGCCGCAATTACAGCGACGAGCATCAGAGCGGTGCCTGCGCCTACCGATACCGCAAGCACGGGTATAGCTTTCCCGAAGTAGGAATGTCGGCGAAGGTGCCCGGACATCAGCTCATAATTGATATTTTTGTCCGATAGGTCGTCCGTGCAGGCAAAGGCTGCGATCACTGCGGTAATCATAAGCGCACACAGCGATATAGTATAGAGATTTTCTGCAAGAAAGCTGCTTGCGGAGTAATCAGGCAGATACATCCACTGAACACACAGTAAGATAATGGGTATCAGTGAAGATCCGATCACAATGATAAAGAGGAATCTTGTTCGCATTATCTGATAGAACTGCGATCTGATTATATTTTTCATGAACGGCACCTCACTTCATGTCTCTTCTGCGGAATACTGTCCAGCTTATAATGAGGAATACTATCCCCGCAGCTACGCAGACAGCAGCGTATGAAATATCGAGCGCGGGGGTCATCATATCCTTGATGACCATGACATCCTTGCCGTCGATACAATCAAACGTCAGATTGCCGAGGTCGAGCAGTTTTACCGCCGACGCAAGCGATATGCAGTAGTTCGAGATCTCAATGATCTTTTCATCGAAAGCCAATTCCTCCGCAAGGGAGACGAACATCGTCCCGAGCATCGTCAGTATGTAGCCTGTCAGTGCGGAAGCCTTTCCGTCGCGGAAAAGGAATGTCAGCAGGGTGTAGAGCGCGGTAAGGCGGAAAATCGGGAAGATCATCAGCGCAAGGCGGAATACGGTGCCTTCTGGGGATATTACTGTTCCCCAGCCGTCAATTGCGGTGTTTACGAGGAGATATACCGAAATGACGATATAGTACATCAGAACGGAAGACACGAAAGAAGTTATGAACCTGCCCGCATGGATATCCCTGCGGCGTGTGCCGGTCAGAAGCTCATAATTCACTGTGTTGTCGCCGAGATCCCAGCCGCATATCCGTGCGGTCATTATCAGGGTGATGAAATTCAGTATGACCGTATTTCCATCACCGAGATCTGTAAAAACTGAACTCCCCGTTATCTCTCCGGGCGTTGCGCCGCTCCTTGCAACAAAGGTCATTACCGTGAAAAATGCGAGCAGACCTGCAAAGATGCACCAGGTAATGATATCGTGTTTCAGCTGATATACCTGTGCTTTTATAACATTGTACATATCAGGCACCCTCTTTCACGCTGCTGCTGTCCTTCTGCATATTCATATAATACTCTTCAAGGTTTGCATCGTGCATATATATCTCCACAGGGATAATGCTGTTCTTGTAGAGCGTTTCGGAGATGAGCCGTATATCCTCGGTGCGTTCGTATATATTCACCGAGCCGTCCTTCTGTACGGAGATATTTGTGATGCCGAGCTCATTCTGAAGAACGGCGGGTATCATCTGATTGTTGTCGGAATTTATATGATAGTATTCATGGCACTGCATCCTCAGCTCATCAGCGGATAATATCCTGAATA
This sequence comes from uncultured Clostridia bacterium, assembly GCA_947169455.1. Next base: position 4,863 of record CAMVPV010000074.1, read on the forward strand.
TCTCGCCGTGCTTTATGAAGATATAATCGGTGCAGAGCAGCGAGAGCTCCGAGAGGATATGCGAGGATATGAGTATAGTTACGTGTTCTTCGCGGTTGAGGCGGAGCAGCAGCTCTCTTATTTCGATGATACCCTCGGGGTCGAGACCGTTCACAGGTTCGTCGAGTATCATGACTTCGGGCTTCGAGAGCATCGCTCCCGCTATACCGAGACGGTGCTTCATGCCGAGTGAGAATTTCTTGACAGGTTTACTGCCAGTATCCTGAAGACCCGTGATCCTGAGCACCTCATCTATCCTGCTCTTGTCGGGCAGACCCTTTTGTATGCGGAGCTTTTCAAGGTTCTGATATGCGCTGAAATTCTGTTTTGCGTACGGGTCTTCTATCATGAAGCTCATGCGGCTGCGTGAATGTGCGAGACCATTTTCACTCGTTTCACCGAACAGGCTTATGCTTCCTGAGGTCGGGAGTATAAGACCGCCCAGCGCTTTCATTATAGTGGTCTTGCCTGCGCCGTTCGGACCTACAAGACCGCATATCATACCCGGCCGGATAGAGAATGAAGCTTTGTTAAGAACGGTATGGTTTTTGTATTGTTTGGTGAGATCCGTCACTTCAATTACTGCATCTGACATATTTATTCCTCCTGTTTTGTTTCTATGATCGTAATTATAAATGCCGTTCTTAAAGAATTCCTTAAATAATATAAAATTCATAAATTGTTTACATTTGATGCCCCGATATCGCAAAAAATGAACTGCCGGAGCAGTTCAGATATATCATTCGCAGTTTTTCAGCATTACCGATATTTTAAGAACTCCGCCGATGATATCAGCAGATACCGAACCGTCCATTCTTTCCGCGAGCAGCTTTACGATATACAGCCCGAGCCCCGCGCTTTTCCTGCCGTTCGTCCTGCCGGCGCGGTAGCTGCGGTCGAATATATGCTCCGTATCGGGGAGATTTCCGCCGGATACTGTGTTTTCAAAAGTAATTGTGCATACAGGATCTGCGGAGAGGATCATCTTCATATCGCCGGAAGAGTACTTAGCGGTGTTGCTCAGCAGATTGCTCAGTATCCGTATCAGCATGGTCTCATCCGCTAAAGCCCTGACCGGCTTAGGCGGCAGTACTATATCCGGGTCGAGGTGTGACATCCTGATATAGCCTTCGTTGTCCGCGACGAACTTCATAAGTGTATTTGTGATGTTTATCTCAGCGATCTCTGCAGCGGCGCCGTCGCTTTCGAGCAGTGCGAGCTCAAAGAAATCATCGGACATATTTTTGAGTACATCGGTCTTTTCTATGCACACATCGAGATAGTTCCTGTAATTATCGGAAAGCTCGGTTCCCATGCCGATAAGCTGGAGATTTCCCTTGATAACCGAGAGGGGAGTGCGCAGGTCGTGTGCGATATCGGAGACAGACTGCCTCAGGCTTTCCTCGGCGAGTTCCGCTTTCAGCTTCAGCTCCTTCTGATGTTCGATGCAGCGGTTCACCGATGCAGCAAGCGCGTTGATATCCCTGTCGAACAGTGAAACGTTCACGAGCCTGTTGTAGGTGGGCGCGGCGGTGCGGTCGAGTTCACTGCTGATGATGCGCAGCTGCTTTTTCATTTCTGCGATATAGATGATTAGCACGGCACACACGGCTGCCGTGATGATGACTGCTATGATACTCATCGCTGTTCACCCCCGAAGCGGTAGCCTATGCCCCATACAGTCTCTATGTGATCGGAGCCGGAGGCTTTTTTCAGCTTTGCCCGCAGATTGCTGACATGGACATTTATGGTGTTGTCCTCATAATAATATGTTTCGTTCCACACCGATTCGTAGAGTTCGGCTTTTGTATATACGCGCTGAGGGTGTTCCATGAACAGTCTGAGCAGCATCAGTTCCTTT
>CAMVPV010000075.1 GCA_947169455.1 uncultured Clostridia bacterium
CCTTCAGATTGAACGGGCATACCGCGCTTGCCATAGATACGGCGATGCCGACGTTCGCATTGACCAGCACCGACGGGAACGTTGCGGGGAACAGTGTCGGTTCGGTGGTGGTGTTGTCGTAGTTGGGGACGAAATCAACGGTATCCTTGTCGATATCACGGAAAAGCTCCGCACATATCGGGTCAAGCTTGGCTTCGGTGTAACGCGATGCCGCATAAGCCATATCGCGCGACCACGCCTTTCCGAAGTTTCCCTTGCTGTCAACATACGGGTGGAGCAGAGCTTCATTTCCGCGTGCAAGGCGCACCATAGTTTCATATATAGCTGCGTCGCCGTGCGGATTGAGCCGCATGGTCTGTCCGACTATATTTGCGGATTTGGTCTTTCCGCCGTTCAGCAGCCCCATAGTGTACATCGTGTAGAGAAGCTTGCGGTGCGAGGGCTTGAAGCCGTCTATCTCGGGCAGCGCACGCGAAACGATGACGCTCATCGCGTAGGGCATATAGTTCTTTTCGAGGGTATCGGTTATTTTTTCCTCTGCGATTATCCCGCTCCCTGCGATATAGGCGTTTATCTTCGGAGCTTTTTCCTCCGTCTTTTCCTTGTCTTTCTTAGTTCTTGCCATTTTTACAGATTATCTCCTGATCTTTCTTGGTTCAGCACTCATATTCGGGCTTCTTGTAAAGATATTCTCCGTCCTCGGCGAGCACTTTGTCATATACCTGTTCTTTCCAGTCAGACTTTTCGACGTCCTTTATAGCGACCGAAACATGGGTGATGTCGCAGCCGAGCGTTTCAACTATATCCTGTGCTATCCTTTTTGCACATTCGAGCTTCTGCTCATCCGTTCTTCCGGGGTAGCATTTTATTTCAACATGGGGCATAAAGAGTCCTCCCTTACATTATTATACCTAAAACTATGAGTATGACGCCGAGTATCATATAGAACCTGCGGGCGCCGTTCTCGCCGAACAGCCTTGAGAATCCTCTGAATTTCCCGCTGTTCACGAAGAAACTCCAGCCGAAGTATCCTCCGCAGAACGAGAACAGTCCTCCGAGTATCGCTGCTATTTTAGTTCCTGTCATAGACCGCACACCTCTTTCATCAACACTGCGGGTCGTTCATTTATGAGATATCCGCCAGCTCGAGATACTCGCTGCCGTTGTCGGCGATGTAGTTCTTGCGTGCCTCGAGGTCGTTGCCGAGCAGCATCTCAAACATAGCGAACGTCGATTCCGCATCGGTCGGGTTCACCTTGATCAGCCTTCTCGTGGAAGGATCCATGGTGGTGAGCGACATCATTTCCGGCTCGTTCTCGCCGAGACCCTTCGAGCGCTCTATCTTGTATTTCTCATTGCCTATCTTTTTGAGGATATCCGCCTTTTCGCGCTCATCATACGCGAAGTAGGTCATCTTCTTCGTGGTTATCTCAAACAGCGGCGATTCCGCGATATACACATACCCCTGCTCTATGAGCGTCGGCGTGAGGCGGTAGAGCATCGTCAGTATCAGCGTGCGTATCTGGAAGCCATCGACATCGGCATCGGTGCAGATAACGATCTTGTTCCAGCGGAAATTGTCGATATTGAAATTTGAAAGCTCCTTGTTCGCCTTGGATTTCACCTCAACGCCGCACCCGAGCACCTTTATCAGATCGGTGATTATCTCGCTCTTGAATATCTTGGCGTAATCGGCTTTCAGGCAGTTGAGTATCTTTCCTCGGACGGGCATGACCGCCTGGAATTCTGAATTGCGCGCCTGCTTTACCGAACCGAGCGCCGAATCGCCCTCCACGATGTATATCTCGCGCTGCGATACATCCTTGGAACGGCAATCGACGAATTTCTGCACCGAATTGAGCAGATCGACCTTGCCGGTCAGTTTTGAGGAAATGCTCGAACGTGTACGTTCTGCGGCTTCGCGGCTTCGCTTGTTGACGAGTATGCGGTCGGCTATCTTGCCGGCTTCATCGGGATTTTCAAGGAAGTACACCTCCAGCTGATGCTTGAGGAACTCGGTCATGGCTTCGGCAATGAATTTATTGGTGACTGCTTTCTTGGTCTGGTTCTCGTAGGATGAAAGCGTCGAGAAGGACGACGATACCAGCACAAGGCTCTCGTCTATATCATCGAATTTGATCTTTGTCTCGTTCGCCTTGTATTTGTTGTTGGATTTCATGAATGCATCGAGCTGCGAGAGGAACGCACGCTTCACGGCATCCTTCGGGGAGCCGCCGTGTTCAAGAAAGCTCGAATTGTGGTAGTACTCCATGAGCTTTACCTTGTTGTTGGAAAAAGCAAATGCCACCGCGATCTTTACATTGTACTCGGGCTTGTCCTCGCGGTCGCGTCCGCGGCGCTCGCACTGCCAGTACTGCGGGGTCGATACGGCATTCTCTCCGATGAGCTCGGCAAGGTAATCGGAAATGCCGTTCTCATAGAGGTAAATTTCCTCGTCAAATCCGCCGCTTTCATTTTCAAGGCGGAAAACGAAGCTGATGCCGGGATTGACTACTGCCTGCTTTTTGAGCATCTCGCGGAAGTAGTCTGCTTCAACGGCGATATCTGTGAATACTTCAAGGTCGGCTTTCCAGCGGGTCTTGGTACCTGTGGCTGTCTTGTTCTTCTTGAGCGGTTCCTTGTTCAGTCCGCCGACGTTCTCTCCGTGCTCGAAATGCAGCGAATACAGCAAACCGTCGCGGCGCACCTCGACATCCATATATTCGGAGGAATACTGCGTTGCGCAGGCGCCGAGACCGTTCAGACCGAGTGAATACTCGTACTCGCCCGATTCGTTGTTGGCGTATTTGCTGCCTGCGTAAAGCTCGCAATAGACCAGCTCCCAGTTGAAGCGCTGTTCCGTTTCGTTCCAGTCAACGGGGCAGCCGCGTCCGAAATCCTCTACTTCAACGGAATTGTCGCGGAAGCTCGTGATGATGATCTTGTTTCCGTGACCCTCACGCGCCTCGTCGATCGAGTTTGAGATTATCTCAAATACCGCGTGCTTGCAGCCGTCAAGGCTGTCCGAGCCGAATATTACGGCGGGGCGCTTTCTTACTCTGTCGGCGCCCTTCAGCGTAACGATACTTTCGTTGCCGTACTCCTTCTTTTTTCTTGGGGACATTTTTATCACACACCTGTTTTTATTTGATTTATATAGATAGCTCAACCGGACTGTGAGCCGCCCGTCAGTTCGATGACCGAAACAGCCTTCGCAGCTTTTACCGCGGACTTCGTATCGCCGTTCCTGTCCATGAAGATTATGTGACCGCCGTTCGATACAGCAAGGCTGCCGTCCGACATCAGAGTGTAGTCGAGCACGCCCCTGCGCACGATGCTCTCGCTGCCGTCCGCGGCGACGTGAAGAAGCAGTCTGTCCGGCGGCATTATCCCGGGATATTTCTCGCCGCGGCTCTCCTCGGCTTTCATGTTCTTTTCGGCGTTCACCAGGTTGCCCTCTATGAACATCTGCTTATCGCTCTTCTTCTTTGAGCGTTCGGGCGAATTGCCGCCGTTTTTCAGCGCCTCGCCGCCGAATGCCATTGAAAAGAAGTTCAGGTAATTGATTATCGCCTTTATCAGCCGCACAGGGAACAGGATGATATCGAGCACCGGATTGCCTTCGGGAGCGCTCTCTCCGCCCGCGGGCTGTCTTATGCAGAACATACCGCCCTCGCCGTCCGGGATGGGGCAGATATAATCGTACTTTTCATCGGAGAGCACCTCGTCCATCGTGCCCGAAACAGGGTCGAAGCACACGATGCTCTTGTTCTGCACGGCAGCTATCGAGCCGTATTCATTGCGCGCATAGCCCGCCGTCGAGAAGTACAGCTTTCCGTCATGCATCACGGGGGATTCTTCGATAGTATCACCGTCGGTGATCTCGCGGCATCTCGATGACGGTATCTCGTCATAAATGGATATGTGCTTTTCGTCGCTGTTCTCACCGCAGGAAACGTACAGTGTTCTTCCTTTGCAGCTCATCCTGCCGGGGAAGATGTCTTTTCCGGACACGATGAGTGTTTCATCGGTGTCGGCACGGTCGGAGCTGCGTATGTATATGCCGCCCGATTCGTCAAGGCGTATCGCATAGACGATATCGCCGTTATAGCAGGCAAGACCGGTTATCTCACAGTACATCGCCGCCTGTTCCTCATCGGGAAGTCGTCCCTGTCCCATGAATCTGGCACCGGTTCCGGTGGTCTTCCATTCATTGCGGCGGCGGATATCCGCGAGCGCCGATTTGTAGCTGTTGAGCCTTCCGCAGGACAGCTCCTCTGTCTTCGCGCCGTTCGTGCGGAAGATCTTGTTTTCCGAAATATAAGCTATATCACTCATGATCATCTTCTCCGGAACAATACAGCCGCCCAGCCTCCGTCCTCACGGGTCTCGAGCCGTTCAAAGCCGTATTTTTCTATATTGCCTGTGACCTCGTCAGCGCGCTCGGTGATTATCCCCGAGACCGCCAGCATACCGCCGTTCGTGAGAAATCCTCCGAAATACGGGGACATCGCGTTCAGAATGTCCGCAACGATGTTCGCGGCGATGAAATCGAACTTTCCGCCGCTGATGATCCTTTCGCGCAGCTTTTCGTCCCCGATGATATTGCCCATGAGAGCGGTGTATTTTTCGTCGGGAATGTTGTTCTTGCGGGCGTTCTCCGCTGCCGTGCGGACGCTGCCCTCGTCAATATCGACCGCACACACGTCCCCTGCGCCGAGAAGCACTCCCGCTATCGAGAGTATGCCGCTTCCGCAGCCGAGGTCGAGCAGGCGTCCTCCCGCAGAGAAGTTCTTTTCTATGATCTCAAGGCAGAGCTTTGTGGTGTAGTGCTGTCCCGTGCCGAAGCTCGATGCGGGGTCTATTTCGAGTACGGTGCGTCCGCCGGGCTCACAGCTTTCCCACGAGGGCTTTATCAGCAGCTTTTCGCCGACCGTGAAAGGCTTGAAATACTGTTTCCAGTTATTTGCCCAGTCTTCCTCACGGACATTTGCAAGAACGACTTCGAGCCGCCCGAAACGGTTTTCAGTGTCACGCTCCTTCAATGCGCAGATCTCGCTTTTCAGAGCGGTGAGCATATCCGCGCCTTGTTCGTTGCCGGGAAGATATACCGCAACATAGGCTTCTGAATTTCTGCTTCCGATGAGTTCTTCGTCGATGTAATCCCAGTTCATCTCGGTTTTTCCGGCGATGAATTCCTCGAGATCATTCGGGTCGGATATCATGAACCCGTTTATCCCTATGCGCAGAAGGCTGCCGCATACGGCTTCTGTGCCCTCCGAAGTGGTATATATCCTGACTTCCGTCCAGTCCATAAAGCCTGCCTCCGATACTTAGATATATCAAACTCATTCATTACGATAAAAAAAGCACAGAGGCTATGAGGGTCGCAGGGGTGATACTGCCGACATAGTTTTCCATGCTTAAAGTTTATTATACCATATCATATATAGTATGTCAAGCACCAATTTTGCAGATAACACGGTGCGCCGACCGGATCTTTTTATTAAAATATCCGCAATTTGTACAAAACCTCTTGATTTTTCAGAAAAATCATGATAAAATCAAAGAGGCAGCCGATAATGAGCGATCTGCACTTCCGGCGCCGATCTGAATACCGATTTTATTACCGGAAAGGGAGCATCGTTTCATGAGATCCGTTAGATGCGCGGCGCTTGCTGCCGCTTTGTTCATGCTGTGCGCTGCGGCTTCGGGCTGCGGTGAAAAGAAGGAGGACCTTCCCGCCGTGGCATCCACGCCGACTTCTGCTGAAACGTCCGCCGTTTCCGCAGAAGCAGCTCCCGTTACACAGGCTGCGTCCGGGTCTGATGTCACCGATGCCGGAGAGACCGACGGACACCCCGTTCTTTCAGAGCTCGCGGCAGACAGGATAATCGCCTCGCTCCGTACCGAAGAGGAAAAGGGAGGCAGCAAGGAATACAAGGAGATACTCTTCACGCTGTTCAGCGATGACAAAGGCACTCCCTACTGTGCGCTCATCACTTTCAGCAAGAGCAGGAAGTCCAGCACGATCCTCTGCGGCAAATACACCGCCGAGACCTCCGAGGATGAGTTCGGTACGCTGTGGACAAATCTCAATATCAAGGATGCCGTGACCGGCGATGAACACAAGATAGGTTTCGCAGAGGGCGAAGACCCGAACGGCAATTACATAGGGTTCATCCTCGATGAAAACGGCGGAGAACATCGCGCAAAGCCGATATCTGCCGCCGATACAGCCGATTATGTCGCAGAGGCTCTCGCCTGCGAGAATGCCGTTGAAGAAGAGATCCCCGAGACTGATTCGGAAGAAGCCGAAGAAACTGCGGAAGAGGAGACCACGACGGTCACCGAAGAAACGACAGAGACTGAAACTACGACCGTCTCCGAAACGACCGCAGAAGAAACTACGACTACTGTCACCGAGACAACGACGGAAGCGGCCACGACAACAGCAGCCGAAACTACCGCTGAAGAGACGAAGAACGCCGCGGCCGAAACGACAGCGGAGGAGGCTGCCGGAGAGACGGATCCCGGAGACAAACCCGCGGAACAGGCACCTGCAGACAAGGCGCCGGCTTCAGGCGCGGATGCCGCAAAGGAAACTTCGAAAGAAAATTCTAAAGAGAATTAAACCTTATTCTTGATATAACGCATAAATAGTGATACATTAATGAAAGTATGTGCGAAGGTGGAGGCTCAATAAAAAACTGAAAAAAGCAAATAACTTTTCTCGTATTGGAAAAAAACGACCTTCCTT
>CAMVPV010000076.1 GCA_947169455.1 uncultured Clostridia bacterium
CTCCGAACTGGCTCGGCATATCAGAGCTCTCCTTTCAGGTATTCGAGCAGACTCTCGCAGCCCCGCTCGATGTCGTTGTATGCAATATCGAATTTGCGCGTATACCAGGGGTCGTCGACATCTCCGCCGCCGGCAAAGTCGAGAAGCTTTCTGACCTTTTGCTTCGGGTCATCGCCGAATATCCTCATGATATTGCGCCTGTTCCAGTCGTCCATAATGACGAACATATCATATTTATCATAATCTCTCCTGCTGACCTGAACGGCGTACTTGCCCTTGCAGGAAAGCCCGTGGCGGGAAAGCTCCTCGCGGGCGGGCGGGTAAACGCCGTTGCCCAGCTCCTCGGTAGAGGTCGCCATCGAGCATATCTCAAAGCTGTCATCAAGCCCCGCCTTTTTCACCATGTCCTTCATGACAAATTCCGCCATCGGACTTCGGCAGATATTGCCATGACAAACGAAACACAGTCTGTATTTTCCCATAGAATACTTTTTCCTTTCGATATTCCTCTGCTTTTCCTCGGGGGTGATGAGTATCTTCCGCTTGCGGAAAAGCTCATATTTTTCAAGAAAGTCAGTGTGTGCGCACAGCCATTTATAGACAGCTTCGCTGACATCTTCCCATATGGAGCTGCCAAGGCGCCTTTCTGTGATCAGATAGACCGATGTGACTGCTATTGATATTACTAGTGCCGTTTTGTAGTCCATGTCAATACTTCTTTCAGTATAGATCACATTCCAAGAAAAAGCTAAATCTGATATATATTGTACCACAGTTTCGGGGCTTTTTCAATACCCTTGCGGAAGAACTGTCAAGTTATCCAAAATCTCTCGGATATAAGGCTTGCTAATTGCGGGGCTGCGGCACGGGTTGACGGTGCGGGCGGTGTATGATATAATTATTCTGGAAAACAATTATCAGGGACGATATTATGCAGCGTTACGGAACGATCATTTTTATGGCGGACTCGGGAGTCGGGTGTCCGACAAATACCGTATCGCGTAGTCAAAAAAGACGGCAGAACGTTCAAGAGATTTGAAAGGAATTAAAGTATGATACTGTTTAATAATCATCGTTTCGGTCTAAAGGTGATGGCACTTACGCTGATATCTGTGACGGCTGTTTTACTCACAGGCTGTTCTAACGGCAAAAAGCTTTCAGACAAAGAGCTTGCCGACGTGATGACAGAAACTCTGGGAAATACCGTGGAGATAACTCAGACACCCGATAATAACTCCGAAAACGTCGAGTACGGCATGAAATGCGCGGACGGCACGGAATTTACTGTGAAGTGTATGCATCTGGACTACGATTATTTCGGAGCTGACAGATACTACCAGTACGAGTGCGATTATCTGGTGAAATGGGTCGGCGACCACCCTGAGGTGAACGCTTTGTTCGACGAGCGGGGGATCTCCCACGAGGATTTCAGCAGAGGTACAAGGGTCATCGCCGGCAGTTTTGAGGATATCCGTACAGTGGTAGCGACTGCCTGCGAACTGGTCGAGAGCAGCTCATACCGTATCCCAGCCGTGTCTGATTACGACGGGAAATACAAGGTAAAATTCGAGCGTCCTGTTATCGCGATAGACTGTCTGAACGGTAAAAACGATGATACGGAATGGTTATGGGAAGAGTTTGAATATCAGGACGGCACCGACCCGGTCGATCATGATGAGGAGCTGCAGATCTTTCTCGCCGAGCAGAGATATGTTGATGAGATGCGTGACGGAGACATAATTGACGACACGCACACATATCTGCTGGAAAAGTATGGTCCTTCCCAGATGAAAGCAAAGCTGAAGAGTTCAGAATACAGCATGATACGCGCAAGATACACGGATGAGGACATTTCTGTCGGGAAGACGGAAACGCTGTACTACGTTCGCGACGGATTTAATAATAAGAATGGCGAAAAGCTCGATTTTCCGTTCATCGCCGCATTTGCGGAGTGTACAGGCTTCAAGCCGTCCGCCGCCGACAACAACAGCTATTCTCTTGCACGAGGTGAGGAAACGGTAGTTTTCCGCTTTAGCGACAGCGAGTGCTGCGCCGAGCGCAACGGTGTTCGTATCGAGCTTCGGGGGAATATGAGTCTGACTTCTAACTCATGCATGATGGATCTTACGACCGATGACCTGACGAAGCTGTTCGATACGGAATTCAAGTTTGACTACATAAACGGCACCGCCGAGATCACGAATATGAAAGCATAAATGATGGTATTAGCATTATAGCAATATTTGCAAATAATGTCGATTCTTATCGATTGGCGGTCTGTACGTCCCGTGGAAAGACTTATACATTCGCGCTGACTGCAATAAAAGGATCCCGAAGCTGACCTTTGAAGTCGGCCTCGGGATCTTTTTTGACGGTGAGATGACATTTCATATGCTGCCAAAGCCACTTCTCCTTTTCAGCGGGGAGGGAGAATTTCTCCACACGCCGTTTCAGTTCGCTGTACTCCTTGTCCCAGTTGCCCATATCCTCATCGACTTCGCCTATCAGTCTGAATGGGATATACCTCTCGTATACAGCGCCGCCGTATCTGCAGGAGACGTTCAGCACAGCTCCGTAGAGGGTGTCCTTATCGGGCCGGAACCGCCAACCACACCTGCGGTCTTTGCGGCGGTGTCCTCGGAGCGCTTTTGTCCGTCGCTCTTGGGTTTGTGATCTTTTCCCTTTATGATAGTTTCGTCTATCTCGGTGCCCGAGTCCTCGCCTGCGGACTCAAGAGCGTTTTCGCTTTCGTCCTGAATTATCCAGACGCTGTCGTCAGCCGAGTCGGCGGTGCTTTCTGACGTACTGTCATCGGCAGCGCTTTCGGTGTCGGCTTCAACGGGGACCATCACCGGCACCCATTTGTAGTAATAGAAAAAGCTGTCCTGAGCGGGCGTACCGGATACCACGGATTGATAACCCGTCGAAACAGATATCCGCATTGTATCATAGTAATGTTCCGGAATGACACATTCAAGAGTACCTGACTCACCGGACTTGCCGTCAGAATCGGTTTTCAGATCTGTACTTTCCGTTCCCTTTACTACACAAGATAATATGGTCTCCGATTCAAAAACGTCTCCGCCGTCTTCGCTCTCTTCTAAGCTTCCTGTTCTCACAGTCATAGAACAGATCATAGTCGTCCACAAACTGCCCAGATATTCAGATCTTTTTTCCCAACCGCTGGATACGATCTCTACTTCCGAGGTGAAAGTATCCCCCGGATAATATTTATCCTTAGGTTCTTCATAGGTAAGAGTTGCTGATGTCGAATCGCCTGCAAGCAGATAATCATGACCGTAGCCGTCACCAACATCGGCGGACACGTTTGATTTGCCGGACACCTTTCCAAAAGAATACTCAACAACCGTGAGAGTCCTGTCCTCTGCGTGCTCCATTACAGAAGTATAGGTATCGGGAACCGCCTTTTCTTTTTTTTTGAACTCCCAGTAGCCGTTGTCGATCATCGGCTGATCTTCCGCACTCACGGTAAAGTAAAGTCCGTTCGCCGCCAGCACGCACCCCGCCGAAAACAGCGCGGCGATCCTTTTTATCAGGTTTTTCATACTTCCGCCGCCTTTCTCGGGGATCACGAAGGAGAGTATCAGACCCGCCGCCGCAACCAGCGCGGGTATCAGCGGCGAGAATTCAAAACTGCACAACGCGGCCGCAAGTACAAACCCGAAGGTCACACCTGTGAGCAGGCTCTTGCTCCTGACGCCGCTCTCTGTGCGGACTCCGTTCTTCATGCTCGAGGTCAGCGACACTGCGAGAGTCCGAAGGTATCCTGCACCGCCGCCCAGAGCGTTCAGACCGAGCACCGCACCGCATACCGCGACCATAGCGCCGTAGGTGCCCGCGTAGCCTGCGATCAGCCGGTAAGCCGTCACCGCAAGCCCAGCGCCCGCGACTGTCAGACCCTCGTTCATTCCTTTGGAGAACATCGTCCTAAAGCTGTTCGGAAGCGTCCGCAGACCGCGCCCACCAGCAGCGGCGAGCCGCACTTTCCGCAGAAGCCCGAGGTCTGTATCCCGGACTGAGCCGCGACGGGCTCACTCCCGATGGTCGTTCCGCACTTGGAACAGAATATGGCGTCCGGCAGCAGCTTCGCACCGCATTCAGGACAAAAAGCAGCCATATTTATACCCCCTTCGAGTTGGTTTAAGGACAAAATGATGTTTTGAGTGAACTTTCTGTTACAATTTACATAATTACACCACGAATAGTTCAAAATCACAAGTGGTTTTGCAGAAAAATTTAACTTTTGTAATGGATAATTATGGAAATATAAGTCGTCGCAGAGCATTTCCTAAGGAAATCCGACTGACTTCCTTCCCGCTATTGACAAGCCCGGCATTCTGTGCTATAATAATTCCAGACGCAATTCAGCACGTCCGGGGTGTACCACCATTGGTGCAGACTACGGGCGTGCTGTATTTTTTTGCGTGAAAAAATCAGGGAGTGATAACAATGGTAATTATCAACGGAGAAGAGAAGGACGCTGCTGGCATGACGGTGACGGAGCTGCTCGCCGAAATGCAGCTTGACCCCAAGCGCACGGCGGTCATGATAGGAAATGATATCCTTCCGAAGGCTGATTACAGCAGGGCGCTGGCGGACGGCGAGACGGTGGAGGTCATCGGATTCGTGGGAGGCGGCTGATACATGATAACTGAAGCGGAATTTGCTCAGGCTGTCGATTCCCGCAGCGACCGACCGATATATGAGCTTATGAAACAGGCGTCGGTGGGAATCGCAGGCTGCGGCGGGCTCGGTTCTAATATTGCGGCGGCGCTTGTAAGGAGCGGCGTCGGGCGGCTGACGGTGGCGGATTTCGATACCGTCGAGCTTTCAAATATAAACCGCCAGCTCTACACCCTTTCCCATATCGGCAAGCCCAAGACGGAGGCACTGTCGGAGATACTCGCGCAGATAAATCCGTTCTGCCGTATCACAGCTCACAATCTGCGGATAACAGCAGAAAACTGCGTCGGGATATTCTCGGACTGCGATATCATCATCGAAGCCTTTGATCTTCCCGATCAGAAGGCGATGTTCGTCAACGCCGTGATGGAGCAGATGCCCGAAAAGCGCTTGATAAGCGGCAACGGCATGGCGGGCTACGGCAGCGCCAATTCGATAATCACACGGAAGATCACCGACAAGCTGACGGTCTGCGGCGACGGCGTCACAGACGTAGCGGACGGTACGGGACTGACAGCCGCCCGTGTAATGATCTGTGCGGGGCACATGGCGTCCCGCGCAGTCGAGATGATACTCGGTGAAAAATAGTATTAAGGAGAGTTTTTTATGGCAGATAATCTGATGATCGGAGGACATGAGTTTTCCTCACGTTTTATTCTCGGTTCGGGTAAATTCGACCTTGACCTCATCAATGCGGCGGTGGAGCACGCGGGTGCGCAGATCGTCACTCTTGCGCTGAGGCGCGTCAACAGCTTCAGCGGAAACATCCTCGAGCATATCCCCGCTGGCGTGACCCTGCTGCCCAACACCTCGGGTGCGCGAAACGCCGAGGAAGCCTACAAGATCGCACAGCTTGCCCGTGAAGCAGGCTGCGGAGAGTTCATCAAGATAGAAGTGATCCACGACTCGAAGTACCTTCTGCCCGACAACTACGAGACTGCAAAAGCCTGCGAGATGCTGGCAAAGGACGGTTTTATCCCCATGCCGTATATGTACCCCGATCTCTATGCGGCGAGAGATATGGTAAACGCAGGTGCCGCCGCGATCATGCCCCTTGCCGCGCCTATCGGTTCCAATCAGGGGCTTGCGACCAAGCAGTTCATTCGCATACTTATCGAGGAGATCGACCTGCCGATCATCGTTGACGCGGGTATCGGCAAGCCGTCTCAGGCCTGCGAGGCTATGGAGATGGGTGCGGCGGCTATCATGGCAAACACCGCCATCGCTACCGCAGGCAACATTGTCGAGATGGCAAAGGCGTTCCGCCACGCGATAATCGCGGGAAGAACTGCTTACCTTGCGGGAACCGGAAGAGTGCTCGACCGCGCGTCCGCTTCCTCGCCGCTGACGGGATTCATTCAGGAGTGAGGTGCAGTATGGAAAAGATCGACCACATGAAATACCTCCCCGATATGGAGGTGCTTGAGGATTCCGACATCGGAGAGCGTGTCGTCCGCGCGATGGAGGAGTACGACTACAACAGATACACGGCGGCAGATGTCAGGAATGCGCTGGCCGCGGAATACCTGTCTCCTGACGATTTCGGGGCGCTCCTTTCTCCCGCCGCGGAGCCGTTCTTAGAGGACATGGCTCGCCGTGCCACCATCGAGACGCAGAAGCACTTCGGCAATTCGGTACTGCTCTTCACGCCGCTTTACATCTCGAATTACTGCGAGAACCACTGCATCTACTGCGGGTTCAACTGCCAGAACAGGATTCGCCGCGCAAAGCTTGACGAGAAGGGTATCCGCCGCGAGATGGAGGCTATCGCCAAGACCGGCATGGAGGAGGTGCTTATCCTCACGGGTGAGAGCCGAAAGATGAGCGACGTGGAATACATCGGACGCGCCTGCAGTATCGCTCACGAGTACTTCAAAAACGTAGGCGTCGAGGTCTACCCGATGAACACCGACGAGTACGCCTATATCCATCAGTGCGGTGCGGACTACGTCACCGTCTTTCAGGAGACCTACAACAGCGACCGCTACGAAACGCTGCACCTTGCCGGTCACAAGCGCAGCTTTCCCTACCGCCTGAACGCTCAGGAGCGAGCAAT
>CAMVPV010000077.1 GCA_947169455.1 uncultured Clostridia bacterium
TTTTAATTGCCTAAGTAATAACGACAGGATAAGGAGCAAATATCCATGAGATCTGCCTGCTTTACAGGTCACCGTGTTCTGACGGGAAATATAGATTTACTGAAAATAACACTTTACAGCAAGCTCGAAGATATGGTAGTGAACGAGGGATATACCGCTTTCTATGCGGGCGGCGCTTTCGGCTGGGATACTGTTGCCGCCGAGACAGTGCTCGCTCTGCGGAGCGTGTATCCTCTTGTTTCGCTTAATCTCGTGCTGCCCTGTCCGCCCGAGGAACAGACCGCCAAGTGGAACAATGCGCAGAAGAACAAATACCTCTATATACTGTCGCAATCCGATACAGTGGAGATAGTATGTCCGCATTTCAGCGAGGAATGCATGAAGCTCCGGAATATGAAGCTCGTCGAATATGCCGACTGCTGTATCTGCTTTCACAATGAGAATTCATCCGGCACCGGCACCGCACAGACCGTCCGCATGGCAAAAAACAAGAATATCCCGATATTGAACTTTTTCGATAAATAGCATACCCGCAGGCGAGATCTGCTCCGCCGGCGGGTATGCTTTTGCTCTGCCGAAACGTTCGGCTGCGGATATATTTACGCTCCCGTTCCTTATCTGTCAGCCAGCCTGCGGAGAGCGGCGGCTATGGCAGTCACTTCCGCCGGCTTGTTGAATACCGACGGCGAAAACCTCACAGCCCCATCGGGCAGGGTGCCTATGCTTTTGTGCGCAAGCGCGGAGCAGTGCAGCCCCGCCCTCAGCGCAAAACCGTTCCTGTTCAGATATGCCGCTGTCTCCTCCGGAGAAGAACCCTCGATATTGAATAGAACTATCGGGAGATATGATGCCCCCGTCGTGCGGTATATCTTCACACCGCCGATGTTTTTCAGCTCTGAGATGAATTCGCGGCATATCATGCTTTCGTGAATGAAAATATTGTCCGTTCCCATGCTTTTCACAAAATCTATTCCCGCCGACAGGGACGCCGCTCCCACGGTATTCACCGTACCGCTTTCCAGCGCGTCGGGGAGAAGATCCGGCTGTTCCGGGTCGAGCGACGCGCTGCCCGTTCCGCCCTCTATCACGGGGGAGATCCTGTACTTTCCGTCCGATATCAGAAGTCCTGTTCCTGCCGCCGCATAGAGTCCCTTATGCGCCGCACAGCAAAGAATATTTATATTATCCTTTTTCATATCTATCGGCACCACGCCGCAGCCCTGTGCACCGTCCGCTATGAAGCACAGTCTCCGCCGCGCGCACAGCTCTCCGATCCTCCGATACGGCATCAGCTGCCCCGTGACGTTGCTGCCTATCGTGGATACCACCGCTTTC
This sequence comes from uncultured Clostridia bacterium, assembly GCA_947169455.1. The sequence continues at coordinate 1,336 of CAMVPV010000077.1, forward strand.
GTGCGCGGTGTTATAAGTCTGCCGATGTTTTTCAGTGTCGTTTCGTCATCGGGAGATGCTTCGGCGATGCTGTACATCACGCCCTTTTTTGCGAGCGAATATACCGGTCTCAGTACCGAATTGTGCTCCAGTGACGAAATTATCACGTGATCCCCGCTTTTTAATATTCCCTTTACCGCATAATTCAGAGCATGAGTGCAGTTCAGCGTAAAAACGACATTTTCCGGCTCCGCCCCGAAAAATCCGGCAGCTTTTTCGCGTGCCGCATATACCATCTCCGCGGCGGCGGCGGATATATCGTGACCTCCTCTGCCGGGATTTCCGCCGTATTCCCTGACGGCGCGGTTCACCGCAGAACGCACGGCTTCCGGTTTCGGAAAGGTCGTTGCAGCATTATCAAAATTTACCATATCCGTCTTTTTCCTTTCGGATCCGTTTCATTTGATTGCTTCGGGCGTACCCTCAGGTCACTGCTCTGTAATGAAGTCCTATGCTCTCGAATATCTCCTTTATTTTTTCAAGCTTTCCCTCGGCGGTGACGCTGTACCCGCAGCCCCGTGACAGCGACGCGGGCGTGCGTATCACCTCGGCGGATATCCCGCGCCGCACAAGCTCTGCTTTTGCCTTGCTCGCGTGGGTCACCGACGGAAACGCAAAGGTGTATTTCTCCACGGATATCATTTTCCTTTCTGTGAGTGGTTTCCCCCTCACTTCAATTATATTCACCGCAGCGCCGTGTGTGAATGAAAAATGCGCCGCCGCAAAAGATGTGCTCTTCGTATCGGTTGACATAACGGCAGCCTTATGATAAAATACCTATAAAGACAGATCACGATACGGGGCATACCCGCGGGAGGTCACAGGTCATGGACATTATCCGGCAAGCAGGCATCCGGAAGAGATCATTTGAATTGGATCATAACGGCGGAAAAATATGGTGTGAACATTTAGACGGGATGGGCAGCTGCGAGGATGAGGTCATCACCAAATTCCTCGGGGATATAATAGTCTTTTCAAGACCGTCCGTTTCCTCCTTTATGATAATCAACCTCGATAAAACAGTTATTACCGCGCAGATAGCAGATACGATAATAAACGGTATCGCAAATACAGGCAAGGCTGTCAGAAAGATCGCGTTTGTCGGTGTGGATAAGCGCTGGCAAAGATCATTCGGTGAGCTCAGGAAAAATGGGACAGCGATAATTTTTCTTTCTGATTATGAAAAAGCCAAGGAGTGGCTGTTTGCCTGAATACTGCTTGCCCGAAGAAAAATGCGCTTCGCCCGGTGAGTATAGCCGACGGAGATATGACCGGACGCTCAGCGCCGGTTTTTACCACAGTATATATTACTTCGGCAATTAAATATCCACCATCCACAACTTAAGCGTAAAATGCGGCGTTAGCCGCAAACGAAGTTTTCGGTCAAGCCTTTTTCCAAAAGGCTTGCGGTGGTCGATAATCAACAGTATCGGAGATACTGTTGACCAGCGATAGAGGGCGTCCCCTGCCCCAAAATCCTTAAGTTGTAGATAGTGGTTGTCAATCTATTGACCGTTGTCAATCTATTGACCGTTGTCAACCTATTGACCGTTGTCAACCTATTGACCCGTGTCAACCTGTTGACCTGTGTCAACCTGCTGAATAGTACAGCTCGCCCTTGATTATAAGGCTGCTGCGCACCGCCGCAAGCATATCCTTATACAGCACCGCCGCCGAATTAAGATCGGCAGTCATGAGCGGGTCGTTCAGGAACGCATTGAACGCTATGTCGAGATCGCGCCGGAATACCGCCTTTACTATCGTTGAGCGGTTGGTTATGAACCGCACCGACATCCCCGCGAGCTCCTCGGTCAGCGGACCGGATGCCACCGGGCGTATGCTGCCGCGGCTCACCAGGGCATTCGTCTCTACCGGCGTTCCGAACGGCAGATTGGACACCTGCCCCTCGTTCAGCATTACCGCATTCGTTATGAAATTCCCCATGCCCGCCAGCGCGCGTATCATCTGCGCCGCCTCGGTGAAGGAAGTCTCTTCGAGCATCTCCGTGCCGCTCATAAGCGGTTTCACCCGCGCAAGACGCGCCGTCCTCCGCTTCTTGAGATAGTTTGCGGTCGTCTGTGCCTGTTTCCACGAAAGCAGTATCTTAGGCGAGCGCAGATACCACGACCCGAAATAATCCGCTGTTATCCTGTCCGGCACAGCAGGCACAAGTCCGTAGCGCAGGAACAGATCGAACTTTATCTTGTTGCCGCCCGAAGCAGGGTCGTTCTTGTATTCGCCCTCGCGGAACTCAAATCCGCTGTCGGCGTATTTCTCCGCATACCTGCGGAACATCGGCATGAGGTCATCGCCGTTCGCTGATGTGAGCTCGCTGAACCATGAAAATCCGCTTATCCCGAGCAGGTTGGTCTTTACATCGCGCCTGCGGTATGAAGGCGCACCCGATTCCACCGCCGCAAGACCCGCTATCAGTGTGCGCGTTTCGGATACATCGCCCGACACGCCCACTGCCTTTATCGCGGGGAATACCCGTTTCAGCGTCATAAGGCACTCCGCCATCGGTTCGGTCAGCGTGAGCACCCACGCATCGGGACAGCACTTCTCTATCAGTGATGCGTAGATCATATATATCGGCAGCACCTTCAGCGCCTGTATCACCGCCGCAGGTCCCGTTGATACGCCGCAGGACTGATATATCCCGTAGCTTTCGGGCAGGTGCAGCTGCGAAACAGTTTCCTCCGGCTCGCCGCTCGATATCGACATCACGACGATATCCGCTCCCCGAAGCGCCTCCTCGGGCTTCTCCGATGCCACATATATGATATCTCCGCGGCAGTCCTTCACCTCGCGCAGCTTGTTGCCGATGACCTCGTTCGCAAGGCAGAGCGTGCGGTCGATATCATACAGATTGACCTGCGCGGTCAGTTCCTCATCGGAGAGCGACGAGATGAATTCCCACCCGAAATTCACCGAGCCGCCGCCTATATATGCTATTGTGATCCGTTCCGAGCCGTTCATCCTGACTCTCCTTTCAGCCTGCGGAGCCCCTGTCCGCGCTTATCACCGCGAACGCCTGCTTTATCGTCGCCGCGGGGATTATTTTCAGCGACGGGAAATCCGACGCATCGACGTTCCTCATCGACAGCTTCGGCACCACGCACGTCTCAAAGCCCAGCCGCTCCGCCTCGCGCAGGCGCTGCCCTATGTACGATACCGCGCGTATCTCCCCGCCGAGACCTATCTCGCCGAACGCGGCTGTCTTTCCGCTCACCGGGATATCCGTCACACCGCTGTACAGCGACATGGCAACGGCAAGGTCGCCCGCGGGGTCATCCAACTTTATGCCGCCGACAACATTTATATATACATCGAGCGTACCGAAAAACAGCCCCGCACGCTTCTCCATCACCGCGAGTATTATCGCGGTGCGCGAAAAATCATAACCGGTGGAAGTGCGCCTCGGAACGGCATAGCCGCTCTTCGTCACGAGCGCCTGAACGTCCGCGAGTATCGGACGGCTGCCCTCCATCACACAGGTGATGCAGCTGCCAGAGATACCCTTGGGTCTGCCCGAAAGCAGCATCAGCGAGGGATTTTCCACTTCCGCAAGACCCTTGTCCTGCATATCGAAAACGCCTATCTCATTCGTGGAGCCGTAGCGGTTCTTCACGGCGCGCAGTATGCGGTAGCTGAGATGCCGCTCCCCCTCGAAATAGAGCACCGCATCGACGATGTGCTCCATGACCTTGGGTCCCGCGATAGCGCCGTCCTTGTTGACGTGCCCCACTATGAATATCGGTATCTCCTCGGATTTTGCAGTGCGCATGAACAGGTTCGCACATTCGCGCACCTGTGAGATGCTGCCCGCGCTCGAATTCACACCGCCGGTCATCATCGTCTGTATGGAGTCGATTATCACGACGTCGGGGCGCTCCGCGACGATAGTGCTGCATATAGCCTCGCAGTCGGTCATTGAGAGCAGCGCGAGCGAATCGGTATCCACACCGAGGCGCGACGCGCGTATCTTTATCTGACGTATGCTCTCCTCTCCCGAAATGTAGAGGATATCATGTTCCTTCCCCATGAACTGGCATATCTGGAGCAGCAGCGTCGATTTTCCGATGCCGGGCTCACCGCCGAGCAGCACGACCGAACCCTTCACGAGCCCGCCGCCGAGCACGCGGTCGAGCTCGCGCAGCCCGGTAGAGTAGCGCACATCGTCACTGATGTCGATATCGGACAGCTTCATTATCCTCTCGGAGGACACGGCGGACACGCTGCGCACGGCGCCGCCCGCCTTCTTCGCAGGCTGTACATACTCCGTTTCCTCGAGGGTGTTCCATTCCCCGCAGGACGGGCACCTTCCGTTCCATTTGCTGCTTTCGGAGCCGCATGAGGAGCACACATACACTGTCTTTATCTTAGGCATTTATCAACTCTCCTTGGGAGCAAACCTGTTCAGAGCGAATGCTTTCAGGCACTTTCTGTCGTTCATTTCCTGCAATGCGACGAGTATGCCCATTCTTCCGGCAGCAAACGTAAGACCGCCCTGCACATACGCCGCGAACGGTTCCCTCAGCGGAGCGTCTGCGGAAAGCTCTATCGATGAGCCGTTGTTGAATGCTCCCGCTGCCATTATCACCTTGCTGTCGTAGCCGGGCATATCCCACGCCTCGGGCGTAACGAAACTATCCACAGGTGAGCCCTTCTGTATGCCCTGCACGAATGCGGTGAGATTTTCCGCATTTTCCATGAGCACCGCCGTGATGATATCACCGCGCGTTTCCGTATTCGCAGGCAGGCACCTGAAGCCCATGAGCGTCATTATCTCCGCAGTGAACGCCGCCGTTTTCAGTGCGTTCGCCACGATCTCGGGCGCCATGAAAAGACCCTGGAACATACTCTTGTTCTCACCGAGCGAACAGCCGACTTCTCTGCCCATCCCCACGCAGGTAAGGCGCTCCGCACACATCTCAACGTACTTTTTCGCACCTGCGATGTAGCCGCCCGTGTGTGCAAGTCCGCCGCCCGGATTTTTTATCAGCGAGCCTGCCGCGAGGTCTGCGCCGACCGCACAGGGCTCCGTTCTTTCGGTAAATTCGCCGTAGCAGTTATCTACGATAACTATAACATCGGGATTTGCGCTCTTGGCCGCCTTGATTATCTCTGCGAGCCCAGCCGCTGTGAGCGCGGGACGCAGTGAATATCCGCGCGAGCGCTGTATATACGCGACCTTCGCACCCTTTACCCTTCGGAATATCTCTGCAACATCGGGCTTGCCGTCCGGGAGCAGATCTATCTGATCGTAGTTCACGCCGAAGTCCTTCAGCGAGCCGCGCCCGTCTCCGCGCAGTCCGATAGTCTCTTCGAGCGTATCGTAGGGCGCGCCGGTAAGCGAGAGG
>CAMVPV010000078.1 GCA_947169455.1 uncultured Clostridia bacterium
GAACTGATTGCCCGCCGTCGTCGTGTTGATGATAAATTCGCCTTCGTCCAACTTGAGTTGTTCGCCGTACTTGCGCGGAACGACCTGGCGGATTCCGTCGATCGTTTCGTCGACGTAACCGTCGACGTAGACGGGATATCCGGCCGCGTTGAACGCGCGAACCGCCACGCCGTAGTCGTGCTTTTCGATCTTGACGCCGGACGAGGAGTCGTAGTTGTACTCTTCCGCGTCGTACGCTTCCCACGCGAAGACGACGCCGTCGTTGTTGCACGCGACGCTCGGCGCGCCCTGGACGTTCTTAACGATCGTGTTGACGATCGTTTCGTTCGTCGTGCCCATGAACGGCAGCGAGTTGCCGTAAGCGTCGTAGCGGCGCGCGTAGACGTCCGCGCCGGTCGCGCTGTTGTGGTCGGAAACCCAGGTGATGTAGTATTCGCCGTTGTCTTGATTCGTGGAAATCTGAGGATCGTACTGACCGCGATACGTCGACTGGTTGACCTGGGTGATCGCGCCGTTGGTCACGGAGTAGTAACCCATGTTTTGACGCGCGGTAACGGTCTTCTGGAAGATTTCGAACGACTTGGTGTTTTCGACGTAAGCTTCCCAGACGAGGACGTACTTGATCTGACCGTCGACGACGTAGCTGGCGACGTCGAAGTTTTCAATCGACATCGTTTCATGGTCGTCGATAATCTTGAACGCGGCGCCCTTCTCGTTGCCGTTAAGGTCGTAGAAGCGTCCGTACATCTCGTCCGACTTATGCGGATTGTCTTTCGAACCCTGGAGCCACGTGATCAGAACCAGACCGGTCTGTTCGTTGATGCAGACGTCGGGATCCCAGCAACGCGTGCCGTGTTCGCCCGCGATTTGAATCTGGTTTTTCTGTCCTTTGCCGCCGGGATAGGAGCGCGTCTTCGCTCTCGCCGTTCCAGACGACGACGTAGCTGCCGTTTTCGGTCAGGTCGATATCCGGATCGATTTGGTTGCCGACCGAGTACGGATTGACGCGCGTCTCGACGCCGTTCGGGCTTCCGTCCGCGTTGAACGAACGCAGCACAATGTCGGACTCGATACGATAGGTCGTGCCGTCGACGACCACGGTGTTGTAGTAGCCGTGAACGTCGTCGCTTCCGCTTCCGGTCGTGTTGTTATTGTTGTTATTATTGTTGTTGTTATTGTTCCCGTTTGAAGCAGAACCGCTCACCGTTACTGCACCCGCCGCGAGCGATGCCTTTGAGGCGTCGATGCTGCCGCAGTTTTTGAGTATCACGCCGAAGGTGACGTCCCTGCCGCCCTCAACATTGGTGTTCCATTCAACGGGCTTCACGGTGATGACGCCGTCCTTCACGGATATCTCGCAGTTCCAGTACTGTTCTATCGCGGTCGAGCTGTCGGCTTTTATGGTAGCTGTCCAGCCGTTCACGGTGCCGCTGCCGGAATTTACCACCGAGCCATCCACCTGCGAGAACTTGTCGCTGCCGTTATCCCATGAATTGGAAACGCTGAGCCGGAGCGATATGTCCGCGGAGCTCTTCTTGCCGGATGAGCCTTCCGGGCTGCCGGGATTATTATTATTATTATCCGGGGCGGTATCCTTCTTTCCGTCGGAGGTGTCCTTTTTGCTGTCATCGGATGATTTTTTCTGTTCCTTCTTCTTTTTGGATGAGGAGTCCTTTCCGGAGGAGGTGCTCTGTGATTTCTTCGCGGGCTTATCCTGCGCGGAAAGCTCGCTCTCGCCGCCGGTAACGTTCACGGTGAAAGCGCCGCCGTAGGGGTCGTAGTCATCGGAGAACGGGTCATAGTCCTCACCGAAAGGCTCCGTTTCGGCGTCCTTTTCCGCAGCACTGCCCGAAACAGCGGAGGTGCCCTCGGTGACGGACGGTTCGGGAGCGGATTCGGCGCCGCAGGCGGTCAGCATGGCGGCAGCGGTCAGAAATGCTAATATGCAGGAATATTTTTTCATGGCGGTTCCCCCTTGCGGAAAACAATAATAAAAATTATCTTACATAATGTACAACAGATATACTGTCCGACGCTGCCGGACAGCTATACATTATATATAATATCATATACATAAAGATTTTTCAATAGCGGCTATTGAAAAATCTGAAAAAATGTGATATAATTGAAAAACAGACATCCATACAGCACAGACCCGGCACAGACAAAGATAAAGCTTCACGGAGATATTACCGTAATGAATGAGATCATCGAAAAAATAGAGGACAAGCTCCGGAATATCCGGATAGCGGGCGTGACCGACTTTTTCAGCAGGCACAAGGTGCGCACCCAGATGATGATATTCCACCTTATAGTTATGCTGCCGATGTTTTTCGGAAGTATTTACCTGCTTGCCGGAATGAAGGATATCGTGCGTGAGAACAGCACCACAGAATCGCTGAACAACGCAGACAGGATACGCATACGCATCAACGACCTCGTGTATATCACCGAGAATATTTCCGATATGATATGCTCGAACTATGATATAATCACCTTTCTCAGCACCGAATTCGACGACCCATCCGATATTTACAGCTTCTACGTCACCAACAACTTCATCTCTGACTATACCACCATATTCCCGCAGATACGCAATGTGCGCATCTACCTCGACCGCAACAACTTCGTGTTCAACAACACCTTCCGCCACGCCGACCGCGAGATACGGCAGCAGGCATGGTTCAAGGAATGTTTCTCGGAGGCATCATCCATCCGGTGGCGGGTCATACATGACCACTACGACGGTGAATTCTACCTGAGCTGTGTGCGTCCGCTGTATGACAGCATGGGGCGGGTGCTCGGCGTTGCAGTGGTCGAGATATCGCCCGAATGGATAAACGAATACCTCTCCGACAGCGGATATTACACCGTTTTCTCGGTAAACAACGGCGTGGTGTTCTATTCAAATATAAGCGCCGCCAGCCCCGGAAAGATAATCACCTCCGATGAAGCCGACCTCTACGGCATAGACCGCCGCGAGGTGCTCGAGGCGGGGTTCATGGGCAGCGGAAAGCTCACGGTATTCGAGGCTTTCCAGTGCGGCGATTCAAACAGCATATTCCAGATATTCCTCATAAACCCAAATAACACCGTAAACGAGCGCACGACCACGCTGTACATGAACTATATCGGATATATCATGCTGCTGCTGTGTCTGTCGCTGCTCATAATAGTACTCTTCACGAATGTTTTCGCGAACCGCATCATGATGCTGCGTGACCGTATGCACAGCGTTTCGCGCGGCGACTTCGGCGCACAGCTCGAACTGAGCGGCAGCGACGAGGTGAGCGACCTCAACCGTGACCTGTCCGTCATGGTGAACTCCATGCAGAAGCTGATGAACGAGAACTACGAAGCCCGCATACAAGCCGAGGCGTTCAAGTTCGACCAGATGGAAGCGGAGTTCAAGGCGCTCGCGAGCCAGATAAACCCGCACTTCCTTTACAATACGCTTGAAACGATACGTATGAAGGCATACTGCAACAACGACAAGGAGACAGCTGCACTTGTAAAGAAACTCGGCAAGTTCATGCGGCGCTGCCTTGAAGTCAAGAGCGATACCGTAACGCTGAAGTCTGAGCTTGAGTTCACCACGAGCTACCTTGAGCTGCAGGCTGCCCGCTTCGGAGAAAGGGTATCGTACAGCGTCAATTCCGAGGTCGATGGGGATTATATGGTGCTGCCGCTGATAATACAGCCGCTGACCGAGAACGCTTTCGTCCACGGGATAGAGAGCAGCAAGGAAAACGGCATGATAAAGATACACGTATATTACTGCGGCGAGCAGGTGTATATCGACGTTACCGACAACGGAAAGGGCATCACTCCGGAAAGGCTCGCTGAAGTGAACGAAAAGCTCAGGATAAGCGATACATCTTCCGGAAAGAGCATCGGACTTACCAACGTAAACAAGCGCGTCAAGATGTATTTCGGAAAGGAATACGGTCTTTCCATAAGGAGCAACCCCGGCTACGGCACCGAAATTAGAGTTATTCTCCCGAGATTTCCGGAGACAAAAATTACCGAAAGGACATGACAGGTATGCTTAAAGTTCTTCTTGTAGATGATGAGCCCAACGTTCGCCAGGGCATTAAGATGATGATACCGTGGGATGACCTCGACCTCGAAGTAGTGGGAGAGGGAAACAACGGTGACGACGGTCTTGCAAAGATGTTCGCGCTGTCGCCCGATATAGTCGTGACCGACGTTAAAATGCCCGGGATGACCGGCATAGAGATGTCCGAAGCGGCTATAAATGCGGGCTTCAAGGGCAGGATAATAATCCTCACCGGCTATTCCGACTTCACCTACGCCAAAGAGGCTATCTCGCTCGGCGTGGATAATTTCATACTGAAGCCGGTAGATGAGGATGAGCTTATCGAAGCGCTGAAAAATCTGCGCGACAAGATACTCGAACAGCGCAAGCAGGATTTCCGCCAGGAAAAGGGCGTGGAATACATCAACGAACAGCTCACGAAGGGCCTGCTTGCGGGCGATGAGGAATCGATAGCCGCCGCTGCCGAAGCGGGATATAACTTCTCGGTATATGAAACGGCGATAATCTCCTCGGTGGAGAAGAGCGCTCCCGATGAAAAGGCTGCCGTTATCTCCAGCGTGAAGAAGTTCTTCGAGAACTGCGGCAATGTCGATATAGTATCGATGGATCTCAACGGTATGCAGGCGATAGTTTTCAAGGACTGGAAGCACGCCGCCATAATGGAGATGCTGTACCGTCTTAACAAATCCTTCAACGGTGCAGTGTATATAGCGGTCGGACGCTCGGTGAACTCACCCGCGGAGCTTTCTGCATCCTATAACAGCGCGTATGAGCTCTACCGCGACAGGTTCCTGTATATGCACTACGGCGTCGTGACGGAAAGTGTGCTCTCCACTGCGGAGATACCCGATACCGACATAGATGAGCTCACCTCGCGCATATACGCATATATCGAGATAAACGACACCGTGAAGCTTGAAAAGGCTCTCGATGAATTTACCGAATATATGCGCAGCAGGAAGTTCACCACCGAAAAGGTGAAGGTATCCTGCATAACCCTTGTGATGAACATACGCGCAAGGGTGATAAAGAACACATCGGAAAAGAAGAACGAAAATCTCATGGGCGAGGAGCTCATCGAGGAGATAGGCAACCAGGACAGCCTTTACGATATCGTCAAGCTGCTGAAATCCACGTTCACCGAGGTGACGAACTCCTATTTCGGACAGACTACCAAGAGCACGATGGAGCGCGTTGTGCAGTATATACGCTCGAATTACAGCCGCGAGCTGCGCCTTGAGATGCTTGCGGGGATATTCGGATACAACAGCGCATACCTCGGCAAGGTGTTCCACCAATATACAGGCGAGAACTTCAACAACTATCTCGATGAGATACGCATCTCCGAGGCAAAGCGGCTGCTTTCCTCCGATGAGTACAAGGTGTATGAGGTCGCGGAAATGGTCGGCTACACGAATATCAACTATTTCCACAACAAGTTCAAGAAGTATGTCGGCGTGAGCCCGCTCTCCTACAAGAAGAGCTGCCGCGGCGGCGCAGTCTCTGCTGCCGATGACGACTCCGACGAAGAATAAACTTCAGTCGGCGCCTGCGATAACAGGCATAAAATAAGCCGGCTGTGCTCAGCAGCGGGCATAGATACGCAAAAAATGCGGAAAGCTTTTCTGAAAAGCCTTCCGCATTTTTTCTGATACAGATTACTTGGTGTTTGCCTCAACATACTTGACGATGTCGCCGACTGTCTTCATGTTGGCAACTTCCTCATCGGGTATCTCGACCTCGAAGTTGTCTTCGATAGCCATAACGAGATCGACAACGTCGAGGGAATCCGCCTCGAGATCATCAGTTATGCTGGCTTCCTCAACGACGATATCCTCGTCAACGCCGAGCTTTTCAACAAGGATCTCCTTGATCTTGTCAAATACCATTGTTTTGCTCCTCCTTTTTATAAATTGCAAGTATATACATAGAACGGCGCATCTGCGCGGTCTGCATATCCGGGGTTCAGACGTTTCCGTCCGGAGTGACGGGGTGCTCTTCAAACTCCCCGACTTTTCTAAATTTAGTATAGCGTTCATTCAGTAAAACGTCAATATCTATTTGCATTTTTTCTTTCAGCGTTTTCACCAAAAATAACGCGATATTTTCCGCTGTTTTTACAGGGTCGTTGTGAGCGCCGCCCTCCGGCTCCTCTATTATGCTGTCGCAGACGCCCAACTCCATGAGATCCTCCGCGGTGATGCGCATGATATCGCAGGCTTCTTTCTCGCGGGAGGCGTCCTTCCAGAGTATCGAAGCGAACCCGCGGGGGGATATCACCGAGTACAGAGAGTTCGACAGCATGGCAAGCTCGTCGCACACGCCGAGCGCAAGTGCGCCGCCGCTGCCGCCCTCGCCGAGCACTACCGATATGATAGGCGTCCTCAGCGTCATGAATTCATATATATCCCGCGCGATAGCCTCGCCCTGACCGCGCTTTTCTGCTTCTACTCCGCAGAATGCGCCGGGGGTATCGATGAAGCATATCACCGGGCGGTGGAACTTTTCCGCCTGCTTTGCGAGCCGCAGAGCCTTGCGGTATCCCTCCGGGTGCGGCATGGCGAAGTTCGCCGCCTTGTTCTCGTTGATGTTCCTGCCCTTCACCTCTGCGATAAGGGTGACGTTCAGATCCCACAGCCGCCCTATGCCGCCGATTATC
>CAMVPV010000079.1 GCA_947169455.1 uncultured Clostridia bacterium
CTGCTGCGGTATTCCTCATTGAGAAACCGGAGATTTTCAAGGAAAAATTCTCCATCGATATCCTCATCGCACTCTGCGGCACTGAGCATCTGGATGTAAAGGAACTCGTCAAGATCGTGCCCCTTGACAACGGGACCGCTGTAATCATCGTGATAGTATTCCACGATCATGGGTTCGTCACTGCCGTCCTTATACAGAAAGCAGTACAGATCACCGCCGCCGCTGCGCCCGAACGGTACGAGTTTCACCTTGTCAGAAAGCTTTACTTTCGTATCTTCTTCCCGCCATGAGATCAGCTCGCGCAGCGTTTCTGCCGCTTTCGGGAGCTCCTCGAAGCGGTACGGCTCGCAGTCGCAGTTCAGCATGAGGAACGCTTTCGGGTCGTTGATGTATTCTTCACGCTTTGCCGCTGCTTCTTCTTTGGTAAGATCAAGCCGGTACATAGCGCCCGTTTCATATATCTCATGGAATCTCTCCGGGAATTTTACCCCGAAGGATCCTTCCGCATCAGCAAGCTTCATGGTCAGAACGATACCTCCGCAGAAGCGCAGCTGCTGCCGCTGAGCTTATTGCTGATATCATCGGGCTGATGAGTTCCCGCAAACAGCGTGAACCTGTCGCCGAAGCGCTTTCTTGTGCCGTCGGGAGCAACCGCCGTGAATGCCTTTTCGGGAACGGGTATCTCAACGGTCAGTTTTTCGCCTGCCGCGAGCTTTACTCTTGCAAATCCGCAAAGGCTCACATTCGGAACTGCGTTCTCGCTCGTATCCTTGACATAGAGCTGAACGACATCCTCTGTCTCCCTGCCGCCCCTGTTCTCAGCGGTGACTACAGCCTTGCCGTCCTTGTACTCAACGGACGTGCATACGACATCGGAGTAGGTAAGACCGTATCCGAACGGGAAAAGGATATTGTCCTTCGCATAGCGGTAGGTGCGGTCTTTCATCGAATAATCTGTGAAGTCGGGGAGCTTGTCGGCGCTCTCGTAGAATGTTACGGGCAGTTTTGCGGAAGGAGAAACGTCACCGAAGAGTATCTCTGCGAGAGCTGTTCCGCCCTCGGAGCCGGGATACCATACATGGAGAAGGGCGTCGGGATCCGCTTCGGTATTTATCGCACTTCCGGCTGCACATACGATAACGACGGGCTTGCCGGTCTTCATGACCTTTTCGATGAGTATGCGCTGGCACTCGGGGAGACGGAGATCTCTCTTGTCGCCCGAGGAGAATTCGTTTCCTGTGTCGCCCTCTTCGCCCTCGATGGAGGCGTCAAGTCCCACGCAGAGGATAACGGCATCGGAATTTTCAGCTGCTATCTCGGCTTCGGCATATCTGTCGCCTGCGAGAGCAAGTACGGAAACTCTGTCCTTGTAGAGGTGGCAGCCCTGCGAATACAGCACTCTGCCGTCAAAGCGATCCTGTATGCCTTCGAGGAATGTTACGTATCTGTCAGCGGTGCCGTTGTAATTGCCCTCCAGAGCGGCGATGTTCGCAGCGTTGGGGCCTATCACAGCGATAGTCTTTATCTTGTTCGTGTCGAGCGGGAGTATGCCGTTGTTCTTCAGCAGCACCATTGAACGCTCCGAACATTCGAGCGAGAACTTCTTGTGCTCTGCACAGGAAACGATGGAATACGGTATATCGTCGAACTCGGTCTTCTTGTCGAACATACCGAGCTTTATGCGTGTTTTCATCAGATGTACGCAGGCTGTGCGGATATCCTCCTTGGTAACGAGCCCCTCTTCGAGAGCCGCGAGCAGATTTACATAGGTGCAGCCGCAGTTGAGGTCGCAGCCCGTTTTGAGTGCGAGAGCGGCGGATTCAACAGCGTTCGATGTGAGCCCGTGGTGCTCGTGGAAATCGCGGATAGCCCAGCAGTCGGAGACGAAATGTCCCTCAAAGCCCCATTCCTTCAGCTTGTCCATGAGGAATGTGCTTGCGCAGGCGCCCTCGCCGTTCACGCGGTTGTACGCGCCCATTACCGTTTCGACCTTTGCTTCCTTCACGAGTGCTTCAAAAGCGGGGAGATAGGTCTCCTCCATATCCTTGGCGTCCGCCTTTGCATCGAACTCATGGCGGATAGCTTCGGGGCCGCTGTGTACTGCGAAATGCTTGGCGCAGGCAGCCGTGCGGAGGTGCTTTCCGCTGCCCTGCAAGCCCTTTACGTATGCCTTGCCGTTCTCGGCGGTGAGGAACGGGTCTTCGCCGTAGGTCTCATGACCTCTGCCCCAGCGGGGATCGCGGAAGATATTGATATTGGGAGCCCAAATCGTAAGTCCCTTGTAGATGTCGCGGTCCTCGTGCACGGAATATCCGTTGTACTTTGCGCGGGCTTCGGTAGATGTTATCTCGCCGACCTTTTCAACGCGGGCGGGGTCAAACATAGCACCCATGCCTATCGCCTGCGGGAACATGGTAGCTGTCCCGGAGCGTGCGAGTCCGTGCAGACCCTCGTTCCACCAGTTGTATGCGGGTATGCCGAGCCTCGGCACGGCGGGAGCGTCATATCTGAGCTGACCTGCCTGTTCTTCTGTGGTCATAGCGTCGGTGAGCGCCTCGGCGCGTTCCTGTAGGCTGAGGGTCTCGTCAAGGTATTTTTCCATAATTTTACAACACTTCTTTCGTTATGATCGTTATTACAATTTATTATGCGAACAGCGCTTCTGCCTTTGCGCCGACCTCTTCCCTTATCTTTCCGGGTGTGGGCTCATTTCCTTCGGGATTGTCGAGCAGGCACCATTTCTCACTGATGACAGCTTCTTCGCCGGGAGCGTAGGTCTTAAGTTCACCGATGAGCTCGCACTCGAGGAAATCCTTGTTGGTATATACCTCACAGTTGCAGGCAAAATCGGGATAGCGCGCATTGAGGTCATAGGCAGATATCGATTTCACGAAGATCTGTCCGTTGACTGCATAGGAGGTGAAGCCGTCCTCGTTGTTGAAGCCTATCTTGAATGCGCCGGGAACGAAGGTGTCCTGTCTTACGCGGGCTTCGGAATTGCCGAGCCTGAAGCGGCTGTCAGCGAGGTCGGTGTAATCCCAGAGGGAGAGCACCCTGTTTGCAAGAAAGCCTGTTTTCTTTGTGCACATGGGAACTACGCACACGCCGCCGTCGGTAAGTCCGGTTATCGACCATGCAGCGAAATCTGCGGGCTTGTCCGAAATATTCACTATTTTGTTAGTCACCGAAACGACGGGCTTTGTCTCGTCCATTTCAATGGTGATGGAGAGCCTTTTGCCGAAGGGCGTGTCGGGCTGCGTAACGGTCAGCACATTTCCGCTGAATTCATATTTTATGGGGCTGTTGTCGGGGGAGTATGTCTCGGGCACTACCTCGGGGGATACCCAGAGCCTGTGACCGCCGTAGTTGTTCCATATCCCGTATTCGCCCGCGTCTATCGTGTAAGCGCGGTCTGTGTCCTCAAACATTACGTTTTCTTTTCCGTCAAGTGCGAAATAGATCACTCTCGGACCTACTTCCGTTGTAACTCCGAGCGTGACGGTCCCGTTGCCGATAAATACACATTCACCATAGTTCTTGTAGGACTTTTTTTCCATTGTTATGCTCATTGGCAGATGCACCTCCGTAATAATCTGTACACAAATATACAGTAAAGCTATTGTAAATATTATATAATATGACCATAGATACCGCTAATCGTTTATTGCGTTTTTGACTTCACAAATTGCTTTCCGGCGTGCAGGGGAACTGCTGCCCGATCTTCCGGCGGGCGGGATGCATTAAGCGGGGCTGCCGGCTAACCGCTGAAAAAAATGCCGAAATTTATGATAAAGGGTTGAAATTTTTTCGGAAAGGTGTTAAAATATCATATAGGAGTATGCGCAGTCAGCGGTCAGGGGTCAGATGACAGATGACCGGTATCTGTTATCTGATATGCCTGCCTCTGCTGCAAGATGTACACAATGCATTTTGCAGGGGGGCACGGCTGACAGCAGCGTGGAGCTGTGCCGTCATGGGGGACGGCGCGGCAGGAGGAGCCACGCCGTGCAGCGGCTGCGTATATATGCAAGGTCTCAGGAACGCCGTGTCACTTACACAGGGGCACGGCACAGGAAAAATCGAAGAGGGTAAGGGAATGATAGTTCATCTTAACGGAGATTTCGAGACGGTGGATTATTCTCAGAACAGGAGCGTCCTGCTTTACGACAATGTTGAAAATGAAGACTATCCTGTTCACTGGCACAATGCCGTTGAGATAATAATGCCGCTCAACAACGGTTTTGAAGCTGTATGCGGCGGAAAACCGTTTGCTATGGAGGAAAGGGATATCCTTATTATACCCGCGGGTACTCTGCACAGCCTGAAGGCTCAGCCCGGCAGACGGCTGATATTCATGTGCGACAATGCGATACTCACGGGCAACCCCGCGCTGTATGACCTCTATTCCGTGCTCGCGGAACCGCTGCTCATCAATTCGGGCTATGGCAAGGACTTCCTCTATTCGCTCGGGCATATCATCGAGGAGATATACACGCTCTATTCAAATTTCGGAGAGCTGACCGAGGTGTATATCTATATGAAGCTGCTGTCGCTGCTCGCGCATATCAAGGAGCACAGGCTCAACAAGCCCAAATACGATGACGGCGGCAAGTATGCGGACACCTTCCGCGTGGTGCTGAACTACATCGAGAAGAACTATATGTTCGATATCACGCTTGAAGACCTCGCCGACATAGCGGGCTACAGCACATACCATTTCTCGCGCATCTTCAAGAAATACAGCAGCACAACCTATATAAATTTCCTTAACAACCGCCGTGTGAAGGCTGCGGAGATCCTGCTGCTCGAGGACAGCATATCCATCACCGATGTTGCCGCGCAGGTCGGCTTTGCGAGCCTCACGACCTTCAACAGGGTGTTCAAGGATATCAAGGGCTGCACGCCTTCCGAATTCAAGAAGCTCTACAAGACTTCACACACTACCGAACAGCTTTTCTGATACTTCCGGATGAATATATATTTCATGACCTTCGGCTGCAAGGTCAATCAGTATGAGACAGCCGCGCTTGCACAGCTTTTTTCCGCAAAAGGGTTCATACAGTGCAATGACCCCGCTGATGCTGATATCTGCGTGGTAAATACCTGCTCGGTCACTGCGGAGAGCGATTCCAAGGCTGTGCGCGCCGTACGGAAGCTGCGGCGTCTGCTGCCGGACGGGATCATTGCCGTGACGGGCTGCATGACACAGGCACACGGGGATATCATTCCCGAGGCAGATATAATAACCGGTACCGCGGACAGGAAAGACCTTCCGGAGCTTGTTGCCGGCTTTATGAACGACCGCACGAGGCGGGTGCGCGCCGATGCGCTCACCGGCGCGGAAAATTTTGAAGAACTGACGTGCAGTGCAGCCGCAGGACATACGCGGGCTTTCCTGAAGATACAGGACGGCTGCGAGCGTTTCTGCGCCTACTGCATAATCCCATATACACGCGGCAGGATGCGCTCACGCGCACCGGAAAGCATAGCGGAGAACGCTGCCGCGTTCGCGGCGAACGGTCACTCCGAGATCGTGCTCACGGGGATAAACCTCGCTTCATACGGGCGGGAATACGGGCTCGATATCGCGGACGCCGTGAGGCTGTGCGCGGAAACCGCCGGCATTGAGCGCGTGCGGCTGAGCTCGCTCGAACCGGACATGATAACGGAGCGGCTCATAGAAAAACTCGCGGAGATACCGCAGCTCTGCCCGTCGTTCCATATATCGCTGCAAAGCGGCTGCGCGAAAACTCTTTCCGCGATGGGACGCCGCTATTCACCCGATGATTATTATGATCTGACTCTCGCTTTGCGCAGATATTTTCCGGACTGCTCACTTGCGACCGACGTGATGACCGGTTTCCCCGGCGAAACGGAGGACGATCACCGTGAGTCGCTCGATCTTGTGAAAAAGGTCGGCTTTGCATCGATGCACGTTTTCCCGTATTCGGTGCGCCCCGGTACGAGAGCCGCGGATATGCCGGGTCAGGTGCCGCAGGAGGTAAAGTACCGCCGCGCTGCTGAAATGACCGCCGCCGGCGCTGAGATGCGCCGTGCTTTTCTCGGCGGGCTCGTCGGGAAGAGAGTTTCCGTGCTTTTTGAGCGTGAACGCGGCGACGGCTTTCACAGGGGGCACGCGCCCGACTATACATTCGTAAAGGTCCCCGCAGACCCGTGTGACGGCGATCTCCGCGGGAGGATGGCCGATGTTGCGGTGACAGCCGCAGAGGACGGGTACTGTGCGGGTGAGCTTATCCGCTGAATAATTTTAGTATAAAAACGGGTCTTTCCGGCTCGATACAAGAAAGGACGTATCTATATGTCAGTGTACCGCATTTATGTCGAGAAGAAGCCCGAGTTTGCCGTGCTTGCAAATTCGGTGCTGAACGATGTGAGAACTGCCCTGAGAATGGAAAATCTCACGAACGTCAGGGTCATCAACAGGTATGACGCACAGGGTCTGTCGGAGGAGGATTTCAGACTTGCCGTGAGCAATGTTTTCTCCGAGCCCGCCGTGGATAATGTGTTCGATGAGCTCCCCGAGCTCGAGGACGGCGCGAAGATATTCGCCGCCGAGTATCTGCCGGGTCAGTTCGATCAGCGTGCAGATTCCTGCGAGCAGTGCATACAGATACTCACCGGAGGCGCGCGCTGCAAGGTAAGGAACGCACGCATATACATTCTCGAAGGC
>CAMVPV010000080.1 GCA_947169455.1 uncultured Clostridia bacterium
CCGCGGGAGCTTTTTCGGGGCTTTCGGAAAAAGCGTTGCCTGTGAGGGCTGCAGCTGCTGTTCCCGCATCTGTGGGCGTGCTGAGCCTGTTCTGGAGGTATGCGCCGCCGAATCCGGACGCGCCGCCTGCTATCATTACTGCAAGAAACAGAGCCGCTGTTTTTCCGGTGCCGTTCTTTTTCTTGCTTGTGTTTTCATTCACATCAATGTAATTATAATTGTTTTCGTACATACATCTCATCCTTTCAGATAACTATGTACGGCGGTCATCTGCTTCGCCGTCTGTTTTGTTTCTGTGATTATATGATAAAGTGCCGTTGTGTAAACCTCGTGAAATGAATTTGAAAAGCTGTTAAAAACAATATGGTTGTTTCAGAAACCGTCTCGTCAGGGGACGCTGCCTGCCTGCGGCGCACAAAAAGAGCCTTCCGGACAAATGCGCCGCGGAAAGCTCTCATCTATATCATGCGGAAAAATACAGTACAGCGGGGAAAGCTGTTCTGAGGGCTGCTTTGTACCGCGCCACTTCTCCCCGGCATACAGCGCTGTGTTTTTCCGCCTGATATATTCTATGCGCAATGCTGAACATGGTGAATATGCCTGTCTCCGGCTGTCGGCTCATGAATGGGAAAAATCACCAAAACAGACGGATAAACAATATATGCGAATTAATATAAAAGCTATTGAATTTTACATAATAATATGATACAATAGGATATAGTGTGCAAATGTGAGGATAAACAGGGGAATTTACAGGAAAGGGATCGTTACAGATGAATGATGTCTTTTATCAGTATATACATGAATATATGCAGGAGATACTGTATATAAAGGAGCCGGAGGAGCTCGAAAAGGTGACCTTTGTATATGAAAGCAATATCTCCGCTAAAGCAGATATGTCCGAAGAGATGGCTTCAAAGCTGTGGCAGGACGCCAAGAATGTAGCGAGCGTGCTTGCCTGTCTGCGCGCAGGCAGCGTCGGACAAGCCTCCGCTGTAAAGACGGACGGTCTTTCCGGACAGGAGATAGCAGAGCTCGCCGAGACAGAGGGCATCATCAAGGGCAACCGCATGACGTATCACTTCCAGCCGATAGTGAACGTAGAGGACGGCGAGATATATTCCTACGAAGCACTCATGCGCCCGAGGAGCGATATGGCACTCTCTCCTCTGCATATAATAAAATATGCCGAGATAGCCGGCAGGCTCAATGATATAGAGCTTGCCACCTTCATGAACGTGCTCGGCATAATCGACAGCCACAAGGAGCTTTTTCTCGGCAGGAAGGTGTTCATCAACAGCATACCCAAGGCGTATCTTTCGGCGGGCGATTTCATCCGCGTGGATGAGCTGCTCTCCCGCAACTCCGATACGGTCGTTGTCGAGATAACAGAGCAGACCGAGTTCGATGAGGCAAGCTTCCGCGAAATGAAGGAACGCTACCGCCGCATGAACATCAAGATAGCGATAGACGATTACGGCACGGGCTATTCCAATATAAAGAACCTTCTCAGATATACTCCCGATTACGTGAAGATAGACCACTCGCTGCTCAGCAATATACAGAACAGCGCGAAGAAGCGCCATTTCGTGCGTGAGATAATCGAGTTCTGCCACGATAACGGCATCAAGGCGCTTGCGGAGGGCGTTGAGACCGAGGAAGAGCTTCATTGTGTGATACTCCTCGGCGCCGACCTGGTACAGGGCTTCTATACGGCACGCCCGTCGGCGGATATACTCGAATCGATACCCGCCGGGATAAAGCAGCAGATAAAGCTTTTCCGCGAGGAACGCCAGGACGGTGTTGACCAGCACATCTATTATGCCGAGGATTCCGAAAGGATACAGCTCGACAGGCTGGTCAAGAACGGATTTACCTGCATTACCGCCGGCAAGGAACATTGCAGCGGCGACTTTGCTGTGATAGGCTCGCCCGCGCTCGATACCGAGATACATATCGTCGTGCAGGACGGCTTCAGCGGGCATATCACCCTTGAAAACGTGCACCTTTCAAATGTCAAGGGACGCCCCTGCATAGATATAGGTGAAAACTGCAATGTCACCATAGTCATAAACGGCGAGAACATCTTCCGCAAGACGGGGATACGTGTCCCCGACGGCTCGGAGCTCACCGTGGAGGGCGAGGGGATGCTGCGCATCTACCTCAAGAATTCAGAGTATTACGGCATAGGCAACGACCTTGAAGCAAAGCACGGCACGCTCAACTTCAGGCAGCGTGAGCTCATCATGATAGAAGCTGCCGGCAAGAAGGGCGTGTGCATAGGCTCGGGGCGCGGCGGTCCTATCAATATCTTCAGGGGACAGTATGTGATAGAAGCCAACGGAGAGCTTGGCGTCGGTATAGGTGCGTTCTACGGCAAGAACAAGCTGTTTATAGACAACTGCGATTTCAATGCGGAGATGTCGGTCACCAAGGGCGTTGCGATAGGATCGCTCGACCGCAGCACCGATGTGCTCATCTCGCACTCTTCCGCAAAGCTTTACCTCTCCGGCAGGGAGTTCGCTGCGATAGGCACCGTGAGCGGAGAAAGCTCGGATATAAAGATAAAGGATGCGAACGTCCTCGTCAATCTCCAGTCTGACCGCTGCACCGCGGCGGGCGCACTGAACGGCTGCACCGATTTCTCGGTATGCAACGCCACCTACCGCGTCATGGCAGGCGGCGAGAAGATGCTCCCGTTCGGCGGCTTCATCGGCGAAACGCACGTCAGCCTCACCGATGCCGATACATCTATCCGCGTCGAGACGACCACCGATTTCCGCGATTTCATCTCCGAGGAGAATATCCGCATAGTAAACGGCAGAACGCTCTTCATGCTCAACGGCTACGAAAAAGAACTGAAGACCGAGAAAGCCGATTAGAAGCCGGATCGGATATCCGTTCTTTGATATCAGAGAACTGAAGATCTGATCTGTGATCTCTGAATAACTAATGATCTAAAAGGAGCTATCGTCCAAATGACACCGATACCGTTTTTCGGATACGGTCTTTATGAGATGTATCTTCTGTTCCTGTTCTGGTCGTTCATCGGCTGGGGGATAGAGGTCTGCTATATGACCATCGAGACCGGAGAATATCAGAACCGCGGCTTTCTGAATATGCCCATCTGCCCGATATACGGGCTTGGCGTACTGCTTATAGCGGCGGTGTTCCGCCCCGTGAACCATACGTTCCTGCCGCTCTTCGCGGGCTCGGCGCTGCTGTGCACCGCTTTTGAGCTTTCGGTGGGGCTCCTTATGGAAAAGGTGTTCCACGGGCGATGGTGGGATTATTCCCATGAACATTTCAATTTCAAAGGGCTTATCTGCCTTAAGGTATCTATACTGTGGGGGCTGGGCTGCGTGCTCGTTATACGTATAGTACACCCGATAGTCGAGAAGATCGTCATGCTGATGCCTATCAAGGTCGGCGCGGCAGTGATAATAGTATCGTCGGTGCTTATAGCGATAGACCTCACAGCTACGCTCATCTCGGTAAATCAGCTGAGCCTGCGGCTCGAACAGCTTGAGAACATCTCGGAAAAGATGCTCGCCGTATCGGTGACGATAGGCGGCGTGCTTGCCGACAGGACGAACGATGTGGTATATGGCTGCGGCAAGGTAAAGGAAGGCTGCGGAAAGACCAGGGAAAAGCTCGCTGAAAAGATAAACGAGGGCAGGGAGGCCCTCGGCGAATACAATGAGCAGCTGAGGGAAGAATATTCCGAGCTGAAGGTAAAGTATGAACAGCTGCTTGAAAGCAATCCGTTCACCGACAGACTGGTAAAGGCTTTCCCGACGATGAGCAGCATACGCCATTCCCGTGCTATGAATGCACTGAAGCAGAGGCTCAATCCCAAAACGGAAAAACAGTACCGTCTCAAGCGTGAGGAAGTACTGAAGAAAAAGGAACATCACTGAAGCGGTATATAATATCTAATAAAGGAGCTAATAAAGATGGTTCTCAACGGTTCACAGATAATACTTGAATGTCTCATTGAACAGGGTGTCGATACCGTGTTCGGCTATCCCGGAGGGGCAGTACTCAATATATACGATGCGCTTTACGATTACAGCGACAGGATAACGCACATACTCACCTCGCATGAGCAGAACGCCTGCCACGCTGCGGACGGCTACTCCCGCACCACCGGAAAGACCGGCGTAGTTATCGCCACCTCCGGCCCGGGCGCTACCAACCTTGTGACCGGTATAGCCACTGCGTATATGGACAGCATACCTCTCATCGCGATAACCGGAAATGTCACCACCGACCTGCTCGGACTGGACAGCTTCCAGGAGGTCGATATCACAGGCATAACGATGCCCATAACCAAGCACAACTATATCGTCAAGGATGTGAATGACCTTGCGGATATCATAAGAGAGGCGTTCTTCATCGCTAACGACGGCAGAAAGGGTCCCGTACTGATCGATATCCCCAAGGATATAACCGCCGCAAAATGTGAATTCGAGAACAAGCCCCTGCGCGGACACAGCTTCTCGGTCGATAGTGACGAGCTCAGGACAGCTGCCGAGGTCATCGCCTCCGCAGAAAGACCGTTCATCTATGCGGGCGGCGGCGCAGTTCTCTCGGACGCTGCCGATCAGCTTAAAAAATTCGCGGAGCTCATCGACGCGCCCGTATCGCTCTCTCTCATGGGACAGTGTGCGTTCGACAATACCGATCCGCGCTACACGGGTATGCTCGGTATGCACGGTACCAAGACCTCCGCGCTCGCACTGACCGAATGTGATGTTATGATAGTGCTCGGCTCGCGCTTCTCCGACCGCGTTACCTGCAACGCTTCTACGTTTGCGCGCACCACCAAGAAAGCAAAGATAATCCACATAGAGATAGACCCCGCAGAGGTCAACAAGAACGTCGAGATAGACTACAATGTAGCAGGCGATGTGGGCTTCATACTCGCCGAGCTGAACAAGATACTCACCAGGCAGAGCCACCCTGAATGGCTCGCGAAGATAGCAGCATGGAAAAAGGAATTCCCGATAGGGCAGTACTCCGATGATGAGGAAGCCGTACTTCCCGAATATGTTATAAGGACGCTCTGTGAGCTCACCGGAGGTGATGCGATAATCTCCACAGAGGTCGGTCAGCACCAGATGTGGACAGCCGAGTATTACGACTTCAGGGGCAAGCACCGCTTTGCTACGTCGGGCGGCCTCGGAACGATGGGCTACGGTCTCGGCGCTGCGATAGGCTGCAAGGTCGGGAACCCCGACACGCCCGTTATCAATATCGCGGGAGACGGCAGCTTCTACATGAACCTTACCGAGCTCTCCACGCTCGCAAAGTATAAGCTCCCTGTGATAGAGCTCGTGCTGAACAACTCCGTTCTCGGGATGGTGCGCCAGTGGCAGAGGCTGTTCTACAACTGCCACTTCTCGCAGACCACGCTCGAAAAGCCCACCGACTTCATGATGCTTGCAAAGGCATTCGGAATTGAGGGCATTGAGATAACGAAGAAGAGCGAGGTGCGTCCCGCGCTCGAAAAGGCACTCGCGCTCGCCAAGACTGTGCTCATCAACTGCGTGATAGACAAGGATATCAATGTTCTGCCTATGGTCCCGGCGGGCGCTTCGGTAGCCGAACCGATACTCGAAATAAAGACCTGAGCGGAGAGATGACCCCTCGGTCGCTCCCGCATTGTAACAGAATAATGATCGCCGGAGATCAATACAGAACGTAAAGGATGATATCCATGGAGCACACAGGTACTGTCCGGTTTGAAACGCCGCGGCTGATCTGCCGCCGGTTCATTGAGAGCGACTGCGTGGATATGCTCGCATACTGGGCATCCGACCCGGGCACGCAGCTTGAATACGGCGAGCCGGTATATGAGGATATGCCGCAGGTGAAAGCCCTGCTTGCGAAGTATATCGCGGGGTATGGACATCCGGACTTCTACCGCTGGGCGATCATAGAAAAGCGGAGCGGGAAGAACATCGGACAGACAGCGTTTTGCAGGGTATATCCTGATATACGCACCGCCGAGATAGAATACTGCATAGGTGCAGCCTTCCGCGGGAACGGCTACGCCGGTGAGGCACTTTCCGGACTGATACGGTTCACGTTTGAAAATACGGAGTTTGTGAAGCTTGAAGCGTATCACCGCGCTGAGAACATTAAGTCCGGGCGTGTGCTCGAAAAGTCGGAGATGCACATTACAGATACCGTTGAGCGCTTTGTCCGTGAGGGTATATCTCCCGAGGGCGAAGTCTGCTATTGTATCACAAAATAAAAAAATACCGCATATGTTATCTTGCAATGACATATGCGGTATTTTTATTGTTGGTATCATTCATCCGACGGCGCGGCACGTCCGGTGTCAGATGCCTTGTGGAGTATCTTTACAGCCACAGCCTGAGAACCGTTTTCCTTCCAGCGCTCGGCAAAAGCCTCTTTGCTGTACGGGACGATATCCGCGACTTCGGAGCAGTCCATGAAATAGTACGCATTGAGGTCATACCCGACGACCACCAGCGTATGCGAATTTCCGAGCCAGGTTATTTCCCTGGACGAGCCGACCGCTCTCCATTTCGACTGCTCGGAATAGCGGTATGCGCCCATTTCCGAGGAAGCCCACACGATCACCGGTACGCCCCTGTCGATGAGCTTTTCCATATCTGCGGTGTTGAGGTTTTCCAGCTTCATGGCG
>CAMVPV010000081.1 GCA_947169455.1 uncultured Clostridia bacterium
ATCGGTATCGCCGGGCAGTGAATTTATGACGGACATCATACTCACTATCCGCTTTATTTCCTCTTCCGAGGGCGTATATCCGCAGGAAACACATCTTTCCGATTCCATTTTCCCGCCGCATTCAGGGCATTTGCTGAAAATACTTATCCTGCCCGATGCGCGTCCCGTATCCTTTCCGCCGCATACATATCCGCAGGAGATGCATCTGCCGGCGCGGATATAATTCCCGCAGTCGGGGCACTTCTCCCCGTTGTATGAAACGCTGTTCCCCGATGAGAGTATCTTTGAGATATCGAGCCCGCCTGAGACCTTTCCGAACATCGTCTGCATCAGCTCGATCTGGCTGTTATCGGGGGGCTTGTACCCGCATCCGGGGCACTTCCTGTCGGTGATAAATTCGCCGCACAGCGGGCATTTGTCGAAAACGCTGTCCTTGCTTATCCTTATTATCTCAAAATCTTTGGAAGGGTCACGTCTGCCGGGCGCGGGCTTCTTGGTGAGATCAACCTTTTTCACGGGCTTGGCGGGCTTTTCGGAATATCCGCAGGATATGCACCGCCCCATCCGCATGAAGCTGCCGCACTCGGGGCATTTAGCGTCCTTCGGGCTTTTCACGCCGGACGCGAGCAGCGCCGCGACCTCGTCCCTGTTCCCGAGTATGCCGCCCATCATGGACACCATACGGTCGAGCTCCGCCTTGTCCGGAGCCTTGTATCCGCAGGAGATACATTCGTCCCCTGCCATTTTTCCGCCGCACCGCGGACACAGCGGCGTATCGGCGGCTGCCGCAGCGGGGTCGGCTTTCACCGCGCCGGGCTCATCGGGGTCGGGTACGAGCGGCGTGCCGTCCTTATATCCGCAGGAAACGCATCTTCCCGCAGTGATATGACCGCCGCACACGGGGCATACGATATCCTTATGTTCCTTTTCGCCGCCGCCGAGAAGTTCTGCCACACCGGCTGCACCTCCCGTGAGTGCGAGTATCTTGTCGAGCTCATGGCTGTCCGGAACGGTATATCCGCAGAAAATACACTTGTTCTTTTTTAATCTGCCGCCGCACAGCGGGCATTTTGGCGCACTCATACCGTTCACCTCGCAAAAGTAAAAATACGGCGTGACCCGGGCAAAGCTCCCGGTCGGGACGGGGAGCCCCGCTTACAGGAACCACGGTACAAATATCTTGAAAATACCGATGAATATAGCTATCCTTGCAAACCTCTGTATCTGCGGGTCGTTGGTTTTCATCATCAGTGCACTGAGTATTATCATCAGAACCGACGGACAGAACAGAAGATACAGTGCTATGAACAGTTTTCTGAACCTGCTCTGAAAGACGTTCTGTGCGATGTTCCGCACTGCGTCCGCAAAGTGCAGCCGCCCTGTCTGAGCGTTCTGATAATTATACTGATTGTTATAATTGTTCTGAACGTTATACTGGTTGTTATTGATATTGCGGTTATTATACTGATTGTTGTACGGCATATTGTACTGATTATTCTGAGCGCCGTTCTGCGGCAGGTTGTTCACGTTCCCCGCGACAGGCGGCTTGCTGAAATGCGCGACCTTGATATTCGGGATATTCCGCTGCTCCGCCTGTGCCTCGTAGTACTTCGGCGGAAAAATATCCTGTTCGGCAGCCTCCTCCGGCGTCACATCACGCATGGGCATAGGCACGGGCTCCGGTTCGGGTTCGGGTTCGGGCGCCGGATAGCTGACCGGGTCGGCGTCCATCATATTGGTCATATAATCGAGTTCGTCCTTGTCCGGGAGAACATATCCGCAGGACGGGCATTGTCCGCCGACGACATTCTCACCGCACAGAGGACATCTTTCGTTTATGTTCATGGCGTTTCCTCTGTTATCTGAGCGGGCTGCCGAATTTTTCCGTAAGGTAGGCGATATCGTACTTTCCCTCGGCAAATACGGGGTCTCTTATCAGTTCGAGCTGGAAATCTATATTGGTATCCACGCCCTCAACGATAAATTCGGCGAGAGCCCATTTCATTTTTGCGATAGCCTCTTCGCGTGTGGGAGCGTAGGCTATCAGCTTCGCTATCATGCTGTCATAGAAGGGTGATATAGTGCAGCCCTGATATGCTGAGCTGTCTATGCGTATCCCCGGACCGCCCGGCGTATGCAGCGCGGTTATCCTGCCGGGGCTTGGACGGAACCCCTTCGCGGGGTTCTCCGCGTTTATGCGGCATTCTATCGCGTGACCGCGCACCGCTATATCCTTCTGTGAAAATCCGAGCGGTTCGCCGTCCGCGATCTTTATCTGTTCCTTCACGAGGTCGATGCCGGTGACGAATTCGGTTATCGGATGCTCTACCTGTATGCGGGTGTTCATCTCCATGAAGAAGAACTCACCGCTCCTGTCGAGCAGGAACTCTATCGTGCCCGCATTGTAATATCCGCAGACCTGCGCCGCCTTGACCGCTGCCGCTCCCATCCTCTCGCGGAGTTCCGGCGTCATGACCGAGGAGGGCGCTTCTTCGAGCACCTTCTGGTTGTGCCGCTGCATCGAGCAGTCGCGCTCTCCGAGGTGAACGGCATTTCCGTGCTTGTCGGCGAGTATCTGGAATTCGATATGCTTCGGGTTTTCGATGAACCTCTCCATATATATGCTGTCGTTCCCGAAAAAATCCATAGCTTCGCGGCTTGCAGCCATTGCCTGTGCTTCGAGCTCGGAGGGGTCGCGCACAAGGCGTATGCCGCGTCCGCCGCCGCCTGCCGCCGCCTTTATCAGCAGAGGATAGCCTATCTCCTCCGCGGTGCGCTTTATCTCATCTATACCGGAAACGGAGCCGTCCGAGCCCGGTATAACGGGAACTCCCGCCTTTTTCATAGCGGATTTTGCCGCTGCCTTGTCCCCGAGCATTTCGATCGATTCGGGGGAAGGACCTATGAAATTGATGCCGCACTTGCGGCACATCCCCGCGAATACCGGATTTTCCGAGAGAAAGCCGAAGCCCGGGTGGACGGCATCCGCACCGGTTATCTCACAGGCAGCTATTATGCGCTTCATATTGAGATAGCTGTCCTTTGATGCGGGAGGGCCGATGCACACAGCTTCGTCGGCAATTTTCGCATGGAGAGCGTTCCTGTCGGCAGTTGAAAAGACCGCAGCGGTCTTTATCCCCATTTCGCGGCAGGCGCGGATTATTCTGACCGCTATCTCGCCGCGGTTGGCGATAAGGACTTTGTTTATCATAAAGAAAGCCTCTTTCCGATCATTTGATTGCAAATGTTATCTCTGCGACGACGGCTTTTTCGCCGTTCACCGTAGCAACGCCCTTTCCGACGCCGATGGGTCCCTTTACCCTTGTTATCTCAACTTCGAGCTTCAGCGTGTCGCCGGGGACTACCTGCCTGCGGAACTTTGCTTCCTTGATACCGCCGAAAAAGCCTGTCTTGCCCTTGTTCTCCGGCAGAGCGAGCATAGCGGCGCAGCCCGCCTGTGCGAGCATCTCCACCATGAGCACGCCCGGCACGACCGGATAATCCGGAAAATGCCCCTTGAACCAGAATTCATCCGGAGACATGAATTTTTCTGCAACGCATCTTACGCCCGGTTCAAGCTCGGTTATCCTGTCGATGAGCAGGAACGGCTCTCTGTGCGGGATAAGCTCCTTTATCTGTTCCTTTTCAAGAATTTCCATGATAGTACTCCTGTTACTTTATTATCATTATCGGCTGATCGTACTCTACGGTCTGACCGTCCTTTGCGATTATTTCGGTAACTGTGCCGTCGTAGTCGCTCTGTATCTCGTTCATCAGCTTCATTGATTCGATTATCATGAGGACATCGCCCTTCTTCACGGTCTGCCCCACAGTCACGAACGGCGGCTTGCCGGGTGCGGGCGCGGCGTAGTATGTGCCTACTATCGGAGATTTCACGACGTTGCCGTTGTAGGCGGTCTGTGTATCCACCGAGGGAGCAGCATCGGCAGCCGCGTTGTTCGCGGTCGCGGGCATGATATCATGCTGCATCGGGGGATATCCCATGAACTGAGGAGGCATGGGGCGCGGTTCGTGGTGATGGTGCCTTTCGAGGGTGAGCTTCGCATCTCCGTTTTCGAGAACGAGCCGGTCGAGCTTCTTTTCGTCCATTATCTCCGCGAGTTCCTTTATGGTTCCGGTGCTTACATCATTTAAACCAAGCATTTCCGTTCTTCCTTTCCGGTATCATTCACTGAATTTCCTGATGCATACAGTTGCGTTGTGACCGCCGAACCCGAGGCTGTTGGAAAGCGCCGCATTTACGGTCATGTTCCTGTTACCCTCGGTGCAGTAATCAAGGTCGCATTCGGGATCAGCCGTCCTGTATCCGACCGTGCGGTGTACGAAGTCGTCACGGCAGGAAAGTGCGGTGACTATCGCTTCTATGGCGCCTGCCGCCCCGAGCAGATGTCCCGTCATGGATTTGGTGGAGTTTATGCTCACCTTGCGGGCAGCTTCTTCGCCGAGCGCGAGCTTTATCGCGCGTGTCTCGTACTTGTCGTTCAGCCCGGTGGAGGTGCCGTGCGCATTGATATAATCTATATCCTCCGCCTTCAGACCCGCCTCGGTGTAAGCCATCCTCATGCCTTCTGCGGCAACTTCGCCCTCGGGGGCGGGGCTGGTCATGTGGAAGGCGTCGCAGGTAGCGCCGTATCCCGCGATCTCCGCGTATATCTTCGCGCCCCTTGCCTTTGCGTGTTCGTATTCCTCTATCACGAGCATACCGCTGCCCTCGCCGAGAACGAATCCGTTCCTCTCTGCGTCGAAGGGTATCGAGCAGCGTTCGAGGTCGGTTGAGCGCGAGAGCGCCTTCATGTTATTGAAGCCCGCGAGCGCGAATTCGTTCAGGCAGGATTCCGCACCGCCCGCAAGGCATACATCGAGGTAGCCGTCCTTTATCTTGTGGAAAGCCTCGCCTATCGCGTGTGTTGCGGAAGCGCAGGCTGTGGTCGTGCAGAAATTGGCGCCGCGGAATTTTGTGTACATGGCTATCTGACCGGCAGCCATATTGCCTATTGTCATAGGTATATAGAACACCGACACCTTGCCGGGACCCTTTTCAAAATATTTCTTGTATTCATCGCCCGTAAGACCGAGACCGCCGATGCCTACCCCGCATATTACGCCGGCGCGGTAGGGGCTGATATCACCGAAGTCGCTGCCGCAGTCCGTCATAGCTTCCTTTGCGGCATATACCGCAAACTGCGTGAACCGCTCCATGCGGCGTATCTCTTTCCTGTCGGCGTACTTTTCAAGCGGGAATTCCTTTGCGGGAGCGCCTATCCTCACTTCAAAGCCGTCCGAAACGATATCGTCCAGATATGCGAAGCCGAGCTTGTTCGCCTTTATATTGGAATAGAATTCTTCCACGGTGCTGCCCAGCGGCGAGACGATGCCCATACCCGTGATAACTGCTCTTCTTAACATAAGTTCCATAACTCCTCTGTAAAAATAATCACATCATAAGTCCGCCGGATATCTCGATCACCTGTCCGGTCACGTAGGATGCATCATCCGACGCTAAGAATGATATCACGCCCGCGATCTCCTCGGGGGTGCCGTATCTCTTCATGGAGATGAGCTCGAGCATTTTCTTCTGCTGTTCCTCGGTGAGCTTGTCGGTCATAGGTGTCTTGATGAACCCGGGCGCTACTGCGTTCACGGTTATCCCGCGGGAGCCGAGTTCCTTTGCCATAGTTTTCGTCATGCCGATGATAGCTGCCTTCGATGCGCTGTAATTGATCTGTCCGGGGTTGCCGTAAAGACCCGCCACCGACGCCAGACTGATTATCCTGCCGGAGCGCTGACGCAGCATAACGCCGCCGCCGACCAGCTTCATCATATTGAACACGCTCTTCTGATTGACCGATATAACGAGGTCGTACTGTTCCTCGGGCATTCTCGCCGCAAGGCCGTCCCTTGTGATGCCTGCGTTGTTCACGAGGCAGTCTATCGAGCCGAAGCGTTCTTTTATCGCCTTGACCATGTTCTCGCAGTCCGCATAGTCCGATACGTCCGCACAGAACACCTCACATTCGACGCCGAGCGCCCTTATGTCGTCCGCGATGCTGTTGTCCTCGAACATCGAGGGGTTTATGTCATTGAGCGCGATATTGTATCCGTCCTTTGCGAGACGCAGGGCGACTGCCGCTCCTATGCCTCTCGCCGAGCCTGTTATAAGTGCTGTTTTTGCCATGATATATCTCCTTTAAAATTCCACATTGAGCAGCTTTCCTGCCTGCGCGAACATTTCCTCAACTATCTCACTGCACGGCTTTATCTCGTTCACCATGCCCGCGATCAGTCCACAGAGGAAAGAGCCCTCCTCGACGTTGCCGTCCTGAACTGCCTTGCGCAGCGAACCGAGCGTGATGTTCTCAAATTCCTCAGGCGTGATAGTGCCCTTCATCTCGCCTGCCGCGAGGTTCTTCGTGAATTTCGTGCGCACGCTCCTGCACGGGTGACCTGTCGTGCGTCCGGTAACTACGTTGTCGGTGTCGGTCGCCTTTACAACGAGCTGCTTGTAGGTGTCATGTATCTGTACTTCCTCCGAAGCGAGGAACCGCGTTCCCACCTGAACGCCCTCCGCGCCCAGCATGAACGAAGCCGCGATGCCGCGTCCGTCGGCTATGCCGCCCGCCGCTATGACG
>CAMVPV010000082.1 GCA_947169455.1 uncultured Clostridia bacterium
GTGAATGATCTGTCCGACAGTTCATTCTTTTTTATCTTTCCTGTGATGATATCGGCGGTCAGCGGCAGCACGAGCAGAACGACCCATATCACCGCATTGATGATCATATCCGTTCCGAGGCTGCCCCAGTCAACGGCATCATCGACGGTCGTCGGCAGGATATTGTTCATGAACATATACTGTGAATATACGCAGATCATAAGCCCGATAAAGATATCGGCGGCAAACCGGTTGATCTTTCTGCTGAATGAGCAGAGCGTAAGTGAGGTCAGCAAAGAATATACTATCGTTTTGAAAAGGTAATGCGGGGCAAAATCCATATATGAATAATACAGCTCACGGCTGTTTGCAAAAAATGTCTCTGAGCTGAGAAAGAGAAATGCAGTGAAGTACAGAGGGGCACAGGTGAGCAGATCCTTTGCGAAGAGCTCAGGACTGGGTTCATCGCCGAAGCGTGAGGATACCGGACCGGCAATATATTCTGACAGACCGAAGAAGATAATGAATGCGGAGATACGTACCAGTGTGATATTCTGTGAAGTATCGTATTCATTCAGCAGCGCAGCCACCTGGCTGAAATACCCTGATGCACTTATCCCAATGCACAGGCAGGTGATATGTATCGCAGGAGAATTCTGAAAGAAAGCCCTGTACAGTTTATATCTTATCAGTGCAGCGATGATCACCGCTGCCGCTGCTGCAGGGCGCAGGATGCCGGTATTCAGCACCATTGCAAGGAACACTGTCAGTGCAGCGATGAATACTACGCTGAATGCTATACCGATGATATCTTTCTTTTCCGATCTTATTTCAGGTCTCTTTGTAAGAGACTTTATCAATGACATTGATATCCCTCCAAGTATCCCGGGCGGGGATGAGCTACACAGATGATTATACCACTATTAATGTATAAAGTCAATCATAATGATAACAGAAATTCAGTGTCCTTCATGTAGATACATCATATCAAGCCTGTTCATCTGATATCTATTGACAAATATAATGAATAATGTTAAAATTTCAGTAACCTGTGTTGATATTGCACAGTCTGTCAAAAAACGATCATAACAGCATTGGAGGTATTGCTTATGGAATACGGAACAAACCCGATAACAGGAATGGATCTTCCCGACCCCGACGTTATCCGCGCAGGTGATACATACTACATGATAAGCACGACCATGCATTTTTTCCCGGGCGGACAGATACTCCGTTCATACGACCTGATCCACTGGGAGATCTGCTCGTACATATACGATGCGCTGGAACACACCGCAGGTGAATGTCTGGAAGGCGATGAGAACATCTACGGGCATGGTATGTGGGCGGCAAGCCTGCGTTATCACAACGGAAAGTTCTATGCTGCGTTCATCGCACACGAATGTGACAGGACGTTCCTGTTTACCGCATATGATATAGAGGGCCCGTGGAAGAAGAGCTATATCAAGGGCATATATCACGACTGCTCGCTGCTGTTCGATGATGACGGACGTGTTTATATCGTCTATGGCAACAGGGATATCCGCATAACAGAGCTTGAAAGCGACCTCAGCGCACCGAGGAAGGGCGGGCTCGACCGCATCATTATCCGCGATGCACCGGGTGATTTTCTCGGATATGAGGGCTCGCACATATACAAGATCAACGGAAAGTACGTGCTTTTCCTGATACATTCGCGGCAGTGGGAATGGTACCGCACACAGGCGTGCTTTGTTTCGGACGACCTTGAAGGTGTGTGGGCAGGCGGCGATGTGATGGCAGCCGACCTCGACGATATGCACAGCGGGCCGGCTCAGGGCGGCATCGTCGATACCCCCGACGGCAGGTGGTTCTCGATAGTGTTCCAGGACAGGGGAGCGGTCGGCAGAGTGCCGGTGCTTGTTCCGGTAGAATGGAACAAGTCGGGTTATCCCGTATTCGGAAAGGTGACGAAGGAGATATCCAACGAAAGCACACGTCCCGGATATGTTTACGGACAGCTTTATGCGAGCGATGATTTCACCTCGCCTGTGCTGAAAAATGTATGGCAGTTTGATCACGAGCCGCGCAGTGGCTGCTGGGAGACAGGCAATGGATATTACCGCATAACCACCGACAAGACAAGCTGCACGCTTGAATCAGCGAGGAACACTCTCACACAGAGAACGGTACTGCCTTCCTGTGCAGCGGAGGTCACGGTCGGCGCTGCGGATATGAAGGACGGTGACACTGCCGGGCTTTGTCTGCTTATAGGCGGGTATAGTCTTATCGGCATCATGAGAGAGAACGGGGAGTATTACCTTGTGATGAAAGCAAAGGAAACAGCAAAGGGAGAAGAGACAGAACACGCAAGGATACCGCTCCCGCAGAGCGAAGCAAGGCTTCGTGCGGAGGTGAAGTTCAGCGGCGGAACGGGCGAGGTGCAGTTCCTGCGGCAGGACAACGGCGCATGGACGGGATTCGGCATCAGGCATGATGTGCATTTCACGCTCGATCATTTTGTCGGGTGCAGGTTCGGGCTGTTCATGTACTCACAGAGAGAGACAGGCGGAAGTGCGTCATTCACCGGTTTTGAATATATCACACCGCTGAGCTGATGCTGTGACGCGATAATTCTGGCTTTTTCATAACAAATGGGGGCTGGTCGGGCGAACGCCCGGACAAGGTATGAATCGTATAGCAGAGATAATGAGCCGTCCGGAGATGATCTCCGGGCGGTAAGTTTATTTCACGAACGAATATTTTGATATATTTTTTCGGTATAGTTTCACAATGATGATAATTATTATAAATTGTGAATAATCCTGCCGCATTTGATGAATCATATCGCTGCCGTGATGAAAATAATTGACTTTGCGGAAAATATCTGATATAATATTATCGGATATTTACAGGCATTTGCTGTATATTATAAATGATATTTTAACAGTGATTTTGCAAAGAGGGTTGTTTTATATGGGAATTGTCAGAAAGGTAAAGTCAGAAGGTATATCGCTGAAAACAGCACATCTCATCATGATACCGGTGATGATCGTCCTCATGTGCCTGCTGCTTTATTATACCGTACAATCGGCTTCTCTGTACAGAAAGCTTTCCGAATCCACCAATGAATATATCGAACTGCGTAACAGCGCCGAAAGTCTTATGGACGCCTCGGACTTCCTCACGGACAGGGTACAGCGCTTCACGGTTACTATGGATACTGCCGATATGGATGCATATTTTGATGAGGTGCACAATGTACGCCGCAGGGAAAAAGCCGTTGGAAGAATGGCAGAGATAGCGGCGGTATCGCCCGAGCTCGATCATCTGAAAAGCTCGCTGGATAATTCGGTCGCGCTGACTGAAACGGAAATATGCGCAATGAAGCTCATCTGTGATGCGAACGGATACGATGAGAAATTCGATGAGGTAAAGAACGCTGTTATCCCCGAAGAATGTGCAGGCATGACTAAGGAAGAGAAGATACGTTACGCGCAGGATATGGTGCATGACAGCAGATATTACGACAGGAAGATGAGCATTCGCAGCGGAATGGAAAACAATACTCATAACACGCAGTCGGAGCTGAATAACGAACTGCGCAGCAAGATGACGCTGACGAGGGTGCTTCTTGTGGTACAGTCGTGTGCGATGATATTCATTCTGTGGATGACCTCCTGTCTCGGGATAAATCCGATACTCAAGGGAGTGCAGAAGATAAGGGAGAACCGCAAGATACCGGTCACGGGGTCATACGAGTTCCGTTATCTTGCAAAGACATACAACAAGATGTATGCGGCTGTTCAGCAGAGCATAGAGAATCTCAATTATGATGCTTCGCACGACAAACTGACGAATCTTTACAACCGCGCGGGATATGACCTCCTAAGCAAAAGCATCGACCTTCATTCCACTGCGGTGCTTATAATCGACGTTGACAAGTTCAAGGAGATAAACGATACATACGGTCATGCCACAGGCGACGATGTGCTGAAAATGATCGCGGAAACACTGAAAAACACCTTCCGCAGCGATGATTATATCTGCCGTGTGGGCGGCGATGAATTTGTGGTATTCATGCTCCACATGGACGAGCAGCGGCACGAACTGATCGACCTGAAAATAAGTTATATAAACAAAGTACTTGCTGACCCTGGTTATGATCTTCCTGCGACATCTATCAGTGTAGGAGTATCGTTCGGGTGCAGCGAGGACGATCTCCAGACCTCGCTGAAGCACGCCGATGAAGCATTGTACAAAATGAAATCGGAAGGCAGACAGGGCTGTTCGTTCTACAACCCGAGAAAACGCAGCCCTGCCGTGTGAGCCGCAGGTATCATCAGAAATATAAAGACCGGTGACTTCCTCACGGAAAGCACCGGTCTTTTTGCGGTATTATTATCCCACAGCGAACAGCTGCACGAAGGTGCATCTGCTGTGATTTTTCCGTGAGATGCGTTCTATCGGGAAATCAACGCCCAAATGATCCGTGTACATATAAATGAACGATGAAGGTTCATCTTCGGTGAGCTCCGTCTCGAACAGCGCAGGTGAGATCTTCCCGGCAGAAACGTCCTCTCCGTCAACTATATCTTCCCATATATATCCGACACTGTTGTCAAATACATACGTACCGTAACTGAGACGCACTTTCGCATCGTCATAGAGCGGCACTGCGATCACTGACTTTTCCGGGGAAAAGGTATGCTCATCTTCTTCTGATGTGTAGTCATCCGTCGTATAGAAAGCGATAGTATCGAGAAAATCCTGCTCGGGCTCTGTGATGATGAACAGTGCGGGATCCTCAGGGGCGTACTGTATGAAATTACGCCATGAGGACGGTGTCTGCTTTTCAAAGAACTCCTTGTATGCATAGTATGCAAGGTCATTATATCCGTAGAATTCATACACATCGGAGGTATATCCCGTTTCCGAGATGTCGTTTCCCTTGTGCCATACCTCCAGGCTGTAATCATCGCGGAAATCGATGCTCGAATAATCATTCCCGACATCTGCGACCATGTTTCCGCTGAAATCGTAGATAATGCCGTTATCGACGAAATAACTCAGATAAATGTTATCGTCCTTCCATGCGAATTCGGTGCCGCACACACTGCCGATGAACATTTCAGTGTATGTATCGAAAAATATGAATTTGTATCTGCCCGAGCCGATATCGCACTTTATGACGAGCTTATCGCCCACAGGCGTACATTCGATGATCTCATCGATATCGAAATCATAATCTTCATTCAGTCGGTACTTGTATTCATTGTAGATGAGATCATCATCCTTGAATGCATAATCCTGTTCGCCCGCGCCGAGTTCATACTTATCGTAGTACTGTTTGTCAACTTCCTCAAGGCTGTATACAGTGCCGTTCTCATCGGTAAAAACCTTGTATATCTTCAGCGGTGATGAGCTGTTCCAGTTTTCTGAATACAGGAGAGAAGATTCAGAAAAATCTTCCGAGATCCTGTACTTCACTGCGTTCCTGTCCTCCTGGAAAAATCTTCCGCAGAAATATTTACGCATTGAGAATTCTTCTACCGCATCTTCTGTGATGACGTCCATCGGCTGGAGAGTGACCTCATTTCCGTCATGTTTCCAGCACCACGCATAAAATACGTCATTTTTGCGCTTCACGGCATTCACGTCTGCTGATGAGCTGCGGTGCAGTATGAACCCGTCACAGTCAGTGTAAGTGTATGATTCTTTATCTATATTATCCGGGTATGGGAATATATACATCCCCGTGATCGATGAACCGATGCCCATGTATTCAGAGAGATACAGATAATCCTCCTCTCCGTCGGACGCCGTATAGTACATACCGTTTATTTCCGAGGTCTTTGCGTATTCAAAATCGGGAAGAAATTCCTCCGGGATATCTGTCATTGTGATAGTGTAGCTGTTCAGAGACTTGTTTCCCGAAGGGTCAGTCTCATTGAAGCTGATGCTGCCGCTTGCGGACAGACCGTCGGAAAGGCGCTTGAACGATACAGCTCCGTCGGGTGAAAAGGACATCTTGGCATAATCGGTGCCGCTTGCGGTGTCGGCAAAGAACCATTCGGAGGATGAAAGGAAATCGAGCACTGCCTGATCGTCCTTCTCGTCTGCCGTGGTCTCCCCGGTCTCCTTCTGCGGAGCGGCGGTCGTCATTACGGGGACATCCGTTACGGATGGCGGTGCTTCCGACTGGACGGCTGCAGTGGTCAGCGGTACTGTATTTGCGGCGGGAACGTCATTTTTCTTCAGTCTGGCTATGCAGATTATCGAGATGACCGCTACCAGTGTGATGCCCGCAAACGCCGCGATGATCGCAGTTTTGTTATCAGAATGGAAAAACACGTTGCGGATGCCCTTGCCGGGCGGAGAGGAACTGTTCCCATCCGCCGAATAATCTGCCATATTACCCGAACCGTCGGTATGGATATGCAGATTGTCTATGTAGGTGTTGTTGGTGATGTTCTGGACGTTCCGCCCCGTGATGCCCACAACGATATTGTAGAGCTCCTCGAACTTGTAATCTTTTTTTGCATAGTTTGCGGATATCCAGTGTGCATTTGTCAGGTAGTAGGCGTATGCGCCGTCGAGTTCGGTCTCATCGACCTTGTAAGGAACCACGAATATCTCGTTTTTCGATTCTGCGAG
>CAMVPV010000083.1 GCA_947169455.1 uncultured Clostridia bacterium
TGTGCTCTTCCGATCTGTACATAGTCCTGATGCCGCTGACATACATCCTCTCGCATATCCTCACTGACAACGAGATGTTCCTGCCGAATATGCTCGCGGTGCTGATATACGGCTGGATAACGGTCATCGCGTTCATCGGGCTGAAAGAGGTAAACAATTTCACGGTCAGAGAGACTTTCAAGGTCATATTCCTGACAGCATTTGCCGCGCTGATACTTGCGCTTCTCATATTCATAATCTACGTGCTGTGGGCGCAGGTGTTCGAGTTCATATTCGCGGTGATCGGCGAGGGGGTGTACCGTCTTGGAAACTGAAAAACGGAAAAAGCTCCTGCCGGGATTCATCATAGGTGCTGTGATCGCCGCAGTCATTATCGTGATCGTTCTGATCGCTGCGGCGGGCGGCACGCAGACGGTAGCCGTCAAAGGAACGCATATCCATTCGGCGCCTTTACCGTCGGCGGGAAGCAGGGTAGATGCGAAGACGGATTACGTTCAGGTCGCCGAGAGCGAGAATTACCGCCTCTGGTACTATGAGCCGCGGTTTTCGGTGAGGCTCGAGGACAAGAACACAGGAGCGGTAATCGAATCGACCGTCAGCGATGAAAAGGACGACGGAAAGAACAACGCGAGCTGGACGGGCTATATGAAAAGCGGCATCGTCATAAACGCGATAGTCGGGACGCAGAACACCTATCAGGCGGATCTCATAAACGTTCCGAACGAGATAACCACGAGCTATACCGACAACGGGATATATGCTGTCATCAGCTTCAAGGACAAATATCAGTTCGAGATAGGCGTTGAAGTGACTCTTGACGGAGATGATCTTACAGTACGCATCCCGGACGAGTCCATAAAGGAAAACAAGGACGGGACATATATCAATACGATAAGCATTTTCCCGTTCTTCGGATACACCTATCTTGACGAACAGAACGGATATATGCTCGTTCCAGACGGAAACGGGGCGCTGATATATCTCGACAACAAAGAGGGTCGCTATTCGACGGGATTTTCCGGGCTCATCTACGGCGCGGACGACGGACTTACGAGCCGCACCGCTGTCTCGACGCTTTGGGAAAAATATGAAACGGTGACGGATTCCAACAGCGTTCTCGCGCCGGTCTTCGGAATGGCTCACCTTGACGACAGGGCAGCCTATCTCGGAATCGTCGAATCGGGAGACGAAAGATGCAGCATCGAGGTCGTTCCGAACGGCGTAATGGTGGATTACAACCGCTGCTTTGCAAGATTTCTCCTGAGAGATGTTTTCGTTCAGCCGCTCAATCAGTCAAATTCGGGAACAGTCCCCGCAGTTGAGCAGGACAGGCTGCATTCCGACCTCTGTGTGCGCTACCGCCTGCTTTCGGG
Source organism: uncultured Clostridia bacterium (assembly GCA_947169455.1). The sequence goes on from CAMVPV010000083.1 coordinate 1,374, forward strand.
CGATGAAGCTGATTACTCCGGCATGGCGAACGCCTACCGCAGCTATCTCCTTGACAGTGGAAGGCTCGTGAAGCGCGATACTTCTTACATGACAAGGGTCGATCTCCTCGGGACCGAACGCGAAGAATTTCTCATGGGAACAGCCGCGGTCACGATGACAACGGCAGATCAGGCAGGAGATATCCTCGAAGATCTGCGGACAGCGGGTGTGCAGAGCATCCTCACCGTCTATAAGGGATGGCAGAAAGGCGGGCTTTACAATGTCCCGATAACATCTTTCCGCGCAGACAGCCATATCGGCGGGAACGCTGCACTGAAAAGTCTGATGCGCGACGAAGCACAGAAAGGGAGCCGCATTTACCTTTACGATGATGCGGTATCGGTGAACTCCGATACGCATTCGACCACCTACAATGTCATGAAAATGGTGAACAAGCGCACGTTCAAGAATGAGGTGAACGGAGAGGTATACGACACGTTCTACTATCTGATGCCTGGACGCACGGGAACGAACCTTTCGCGGTTCGCGGACGCTGCGGCAAACGCAGGCACGGGCAGTATCGCGCTTTCGGGAATGACCGGTACACTGTTTTCGTACAGCTCAAAGGGATCGTATTATTCCCGCACCGACACTATGGACATCTACGAGGATGCAGCGGCGGCAGCGGCGGAAAAATGCAGCCTGCTGACCGAAACTCCGAACGCATTTCTCTGGAAATATTCCGATGCGTTTCTCGATATGCCGCTCAGCTCGTCGGATTATCTTTATCTTGACCGCGACATACCGTTCCTTTCGATGGTGCTGAAAGGCATCGTTCCGACATATTCGGAATATGTGAATTTTGAAGCAAACAAGACCGAGAATTTCCTAAGAATGGCTGAATCTGGAGTTTATCCGTCGTTCTATGTGGCTGCGGAGGATTCCTCAAAGCTCATCTATACGAATTCTTCCGATCTGTATTCGCTCGAATATTCGTCCTACCGTGATACTATCGCGGAATATGATGCGGCTCTGAGGGCGCTTGCGGAGAAGACAAAGGATTCGTTCATCGTTTCGCATGAGATATACGATAACGGACTTGTTAAGGTGACATACGATAACGGGACATCGGTATATGTGAATTATTCCGACACGGCGCTGGACGGTGACGGGATTTCGGTTGATGCACAGTCATATGCCGTGACGGGAGGTGAGTAGACTTGGAAGACCGTAAAAAGCTGACCCGCTCGGAGAAAAAAGCCCTGAAAGAGCGCATGAAGCATCTGAAGTCGGGAAAGCTCGAAAAGCGGTACGCCCGCATGGGGTATATATTCATGATACCGTGGTTCATTGGCGCGGCGGTATTCCTCGCATATCCTCTGATAAGTTCGTTCTGGTATGCGCTGAACAATATCCGCATAACGCCGCTCGGAAGGATATTTACTTTCGTAGGTCATGCCAATTTTACTCAGATACTTATACAGGATCCTGATTTTCTGATATATCTTGTGGATTATCTGACCTCCACGATAATTTCAACGCCGATAATCGTGGTGTTCGCGCTCATCATCGCGATGATGCTGAATATGAAGATAAAGGGCAAGGGCTTTTTCCGCCTGATATTCTTCCTGCCGGTCATCATCGTCAGCGGACCCATTCTCGGAATGCTCACTGCAGAGGGTGCGGGAAGCATCTCGGCGGTGGATATGCAGGCGGTCACCGCGGCGATAGGTTCGGTCCTCCCGAAGATAGTTGCGGATCCCGTTTCCGATGTTTTCGGGAATATGATAACGACGCTGTGGTACTCGGGCGTGCAGATACTCATATTCCTCTCGGGGCTTCAGAAGATCGACAGATCAATGTATGAAGCAGCAAAGATAGACGGCGGTTCGGGCTGGGAATGCCTCTGGAAGATAACGCTCCCGAACCTGCGTTCGATGATACTTCTTAACACGATATATACCGTCGTGTTCATCTCGAACAACAGCGACAATCCCATAATCAATCTCATACAGGAATCCATGTTCTCGGGAACAAAGGAAAAGGGATATGGATACGCCTCGGCTATGGCGTGGCTGTATTCGGCGGTGGTGCTGATACTTGTCGGGCTGTTCGCGCTGCTTCTCGCAAGCAGGAAGGATCAGTACGAAAAGCAGGTAAAACGCGCCGTCAAGGCAAGAAAGAAAGAGATACGGGATCACAGAAGGATAGAAAGGAGGAACCGCAGAAATGCCGCAAGGATCGAGCGCAGACGCGCACAAGGGAAGATCACCTCGCACACAACGAACAGGGACGACTACTAAGAAGCTCACTAAGGAAAGATTCAGGCGGTATATGCTCGGCACAAAGGACAGAGAAGGCTTCCTGAAGCAATTCACGGTATATGCCCTGCTTATCTGCATCGGGTTCATATACACACACCCTATACTGCACATGATATCTGGCAGCCTGATGACCCTTGACGACCTTCTCGATTCCTCGATAAAATGGCTCCCGAGCTCCTTCAATCTTGAAAATTTCAAGCAGGCGGCTCAGAGCATGGATTTCTGGAAGGCATTGTGGCAGAGCACCGTTATTGCGGGAGTTCCCACGATATGCAATCTCATATCATGTTCGGTGACGGGATACGCTCTCGCAAGATTTGATTTTCCCGGCAAGAAGATAGTCATGGGAGTTATCATACTCAGCTTCGTTCTCCCGAGCCAGATAACCATGATACCGACCTATGTCCTCTATTCAAGGCTCGGGATACTCAACACGATATGGGCATTCGTTCTTCCCGCGCTTTTCGCTCAGGGGTTCAAGGCACCGATCTTCATACTGATATTCTGGCAGTTCTTCCGTCAGATACCGAAGGTGCTGATAGAAGCATCAAGGATAGACGGCGCGGGTCATTTCCGTTCGTTCTTCAAGATAGCGCTCCCGAGCGCAGCTCCCGCATTCATAACCGTTGCGCTGTTCTCGTTCGTGTGGTATTGGAACGAATCCTATCTCACGGAGCTTTACGTTCACGGCGTTTACGGACAGTCGGACTGGACTACTCTTGTCGTACAGCTCGACAACTTCGCGGCTAATTATTCGAGCTATCAGCAGACAGCGACGAATGCCGCGACAAATCTCAACGAATCCATAAATATGGCAGGAACTCTCCTGAGCATACTGCCGCTTATGATACTTTATTTCGTATTGCAGAGATACTTCGTCGAAAGCATCGACAGAACAGGAATCACGGGCGAATGACGGTTCCGTGACAAAAAAGTGATTTATCTGCCGGTGCTCCGCTCTGCTCATATTCTATGAATGCTCTTTCCTCCTTGTGCTGCGCGGACCGGCCGGAAACAGTCTGCGGGTAAGGATATGAGCGGTGCGGAACACCGGCGGACGGCAAATATTTTTATAATCGGAGGGTAAATATGAACAGGAAAAAGATGATCGCGCTTTTACTGGCGCAGTGTATGTCTCTCGGGCTCCTCGCAGGCTGCGGAAGCAGCTCGGGAAATACTGGAAATACGGGCGGTGCGGCAAATACGGGTGCTTCGGGAGATACCGGCAGCACCGCAGCGGAGGCTCCTTCGGGAAACAGCGGGAGCGCAGCATCGGTGACTAACGACTATGAGCTCATTACCGTTGACGGCAGCCAGCATCAGTACAAGAAGTACAAGGATATGACGTCCGACAATATCTCGCTGACCTATTTCCATTTCGATCAGGACGAAACGGTCAAGCTGCTTGCAGACCGGTTCATGCAGATATATCCGAACATAACGGTAAACGTTCAGTATGAGAACGTCGCAACATATAGCACTACGCTCGGAACGCTCGTGAGCAACGGGCAGGCTCCCGATATCATAATGCATTCCGGCTGCGACTGTGCGCTTTCCAATCAGCTGCTTGCGGACATCTCCGCATATTACAACAGCGATGACGAGACCAAAGATCTTGCTGATACCGTAAATAACGCAAAGCTCGGCACATATCACCTCGAGGGAGGTCAGCGCTACAGCGTTCCCGTGAAATTCTTCCCCGGAGCGATGTTCATAGACCGCAATGTGCTCGAGACACTCAATCTCAAGGTCCCCACGCAGAACTGGACATGGTCGGAGATGATACAGCTCATAAAGGATGCAACAGTCCTCAATTCTCCCGACGGAAAGGCATACTACGGTCTCGGTTACTATAACCGCCTCGATTCCTATTACGGCATTGCCGCAAGACAGGATATCATCGGTGAGTTCGGATTCAACGGTAAGGTATTCGACCTCAGCGAATGGGCGATAGGCGAACAGGAATTCTCAAATCTCAAGCTCGGCGGATATATCGCTCCCTCGACCGAAACTCAGGAAATGGAAGACTGGTGCGGCGACTGGGAAGGCTGGGCAGGAAATACAGGCCATGCGGCGATATTCTCCGAGGCGTTCTGGACATTCCAGAACACATGGAACACTCCGTCTTATAAGGAATCCTATAATCTTGACATAGTTCCGTATGTTATCCCGGCAGTATCTGAGGCTGATGCGGGTGCTAGTCATCATTCGATAGCAACCATAGACTACGGTGGAATAACCACATCCTGCAAGCATGTACGCGAGGCTTATGAGCTCCTCAAGTTCATGGCATACGGTATTGACGGCTGGTACACACGCTGTGAGATCTATGCCGACGAAAGTATAGTAAACGCTATGGGTACAGCTCTCAAGTATGACGTTATGCCTGTTCCGATCACAAAGGATCAGGGCGTATGGGACGAATACATCAAGGTTTTCTGCGCCGGCATGGACGATGAGCATACCGGGCTCTGGAGAGAATACTTCAAGTCCTGCATGCAGCCTATCTCGTTCGGCTGGACTAGTATAGCGGGCTACTGGAACTTCTGCGACGAGTACTTCAACAGCATCGGCATCCACGACCTTGTTGACAACGGCACCGCACAGGCTGCCGACTATGTCGAGGAAGCGAACCGCAAGGCCAACTACTATCACGCACAGGCAATGCTCGACTATTTCGGACCCGGTGCTTACAATGTTCTGACGGAATCGGAGATCGCCGAGTATGAGAAGATGAAGGCCGACAATCAGTAAACAATGTAATTATCCCGCTTCGGGGAAAAATAGAAAGGAAAAACACTATGAAGAAAAAAATATCGTTCGGACTCGCACTTGCAATGGTTCTGTCTCTTGCAGCCTGCGGCGGC
>CAMVPV010000084.1 GCA_947169455.1 uncultured Clostridia bacterium
GTAGTTGCAGGAATGAGCGCCCGCGGGAACATCAGCCGCAGAATTGAAATGAGCCGCACGGTGAGTTCGGCGGTGCCGCAGGGCATATCGCGGAAGGGAGTGTCCTTGTGCGATATGAACGGACCTATGCCGATCATATCGGGCTGGAGCTCCTGCATGAAGCGCAGATCGGAAATTATATTCCCTGTGGATTGATACGGCGAACCGACCATGAATCCCGTGCCGACCTGATAGCCGATAGCTTTCAGATCATAAAGGCAGCGCCTGCGGTTTTCGGAGCTCATGCGCGCGGGGTGCAGCTTTGCGTAATGTTCACTGTCGGCTGTTTCGTGGCGCAGCAGGAACCTGTCCGCGCCGGCATCGAAATATGCCTGATAGCTTTCGCGGCTTTTTTCGCCTATGGAAAGTGTTATCGCGCAGTCGGGAAATCCGCGCCGTATCTCAGAGACTATTTCGCATAAGATATCATCGGTGTAATACGGATCCTCACCGCCCTGAAGCACGAATGTGCGGAAACCGAGCGGGTATCCTGTGCGGCAGCAGGCGAGTATCTGTTCCTTGGAAAGGCGGTAGCGCGCGGCAGATCTATTGCTGCACCGCAGTCCGCAGTAAAGGCAGTCATTGCGGCAGAAGCTCGTGAATTCGATAAGCCCGCGGATATATACATCGGTGCCGTAATACTCCCGCCGCACTTCATCGGCGGCGGCGCGCAGCTGTTCGTCACAGCTGCCGCTTTCTATTATCTCCGCGAGGACATCATCGGGCAGGTCATTCTTTTCGCGGAGCATCTCAACTATATTTTTCAATTGCGTGCCTCCGGTCATATATTTGTGATGAATGTCGGTTTATCGGCGGTGGTGTCGTAGGTTATCCATGCATTCAATCTGCTGCCTTTTTTTGTCAGCCCGACTATAAAACCGTCGCGCTCCTTGTTGGTATATATGGTCGATATCTTTCCGGTCTTCAGATCGTATTTCTTTATGCTGTGTGCGGTGTTGTAGTATATCACAGGACCGCTCTGGCATATCTGCGAGTGATTTCCGTCTATTGTATAATTGTATGTACCGTCATTGCATTTCCATGTCTCATTCACGGAGTCGATAGTTTTTGTCTTTCCGTTTTTAATGTTGTATGAGCAGATGCTGCTGCCGCTGTTGAATATTATCTCATTGCCGTAGAATGCGAAAGGACTTAGCGAATCCCAGTTGATACCGTCGAATTTTGCCGATACAGCCTTTCCGGACGGATAATAGCTGACGTGATTTTCAAGCGCCTTGTCGCTTTTAAGGAAGTAAGTGTGCCGAATGATATAGCTTATGCTTGTGCCGTTCACTTCGGGGTCGTCGTAGGTGCAGTCAACGTGGTACCAGTCTTTTCCGAGCTTCACGAGGTTCCATTCGTGTCCATCGTTCTGTACGAGGATGCTTTTTATACCGACTTCATTCAGCAGGATAGCATAGGCGCGCGAGTAGCCCGAGCAGAGTGCTTTCTTATCAGCAAGAGCGGCATACGGAGTTCCCTCATAGCGTGAATCGCCGTTTTTGAGATATTCGGTATCGAGCACGAGTTTATCGTGGAGGTATGCGCACTTCTGTACATCTGCCCACTTGCTGTCTATTCCGGATATGTATTCATTCACGGCTGAATTGAATTTCTTCCTGTATTTGGGCAGTTCCTTTCTGGTCGTGATATAGTTTATGTGGAAGTTGATATTTACCTCAAATCTGTCGGAATATTCCTTGCCGGAGACCTCACAGTAGCCGTCGTCCGAAACGTAGAAGAATTCCTTGTCTATATAGATATCGTCCATTATCTTTTCGATATCGTCATAGATGATCTCGCACACGTCGTTGAATGACTTCCCGTTTTTTTTGACGCTGCGTGACAGGGAGATATCGCTTTTGAAGCTGCGGAAGCCGCTGCGGATGATATCTGCTTCCGACTGTGTTTTTGCCGATACTGCCATGCCCATGCAGAATGTACACAGGAAAGCGGCAGCCATTAATACCGAAACTATTCTTTTTATCATATTACACCTCAGCACGTCCAGAAATTGAACAATTCAAAATAGATCATTACGAATGCGGAAAAAGCGTTTGCGAGGACAGCAAAGATATACTTTATTATCTTTGCCTTTTCGTCCGACCTTGTGAACATATTCTTTGCCGAGATCAGGGCAGCGGCGATGAATACGAGCAGGCACAGCGCCTCAGCGCAGCAGATCGCGGTGAGAACGGGCCTGAAGAAACCCATGCTGCCGACAGTGCAGAACGCGGTTATCACGGCGGCAAGTGCGATAAGCCGAGCTGTCTGTCCGGCGGTTATCATGCCGGCGCCGGTGTAATCCTTTTTCTTTTTAGCGATGAGCTTTATCAGCTTCACGATGAGGATAACGGCATCGATGACCGCGAACAGCGCGAATATGAGCAGCGCTGCCAGTTTGAGTATTACATATCTGTCCTCGACGTAATCCATCACCATGAGTGCGAAAGATTTTCTGCCGTCGGAGGTTACGCCCGCCGATGTGAAGTATTTCCTGCCGTTCTGTTCGAGCACGTACAGGTCGTCGCCGATGCGGGTGATAGTCGCCATCCCGGCAGCGGTGTATTGATCCTCGCTGACGGGGGTTATCGGAAGGAAATTCATCGAGGAGTACATTTTTGTCGCACCGCGGAAATAGCTGCGCGAATTTACGTAGAGCGAGCTGATGTCATTGCGCACGGTTATGTCTTTTCCTTTGAGCGCAGGATTGTCTGCTGCCTCACCGAAGATGAGGGAGGGTATCCCGCCGCAGAAAACTCCCTCGCCGACCTGATTGGTGAGAACGACGACGCCTGTTTTTGAACCCTTGTCGAATACCAGTTCTGCGGAGCAGCCGACGGTATTTCCGCCGTGTCCCATGGTATCGACGGCATATATCTCCGTCCACAGACCGTGGCAGTTTCTTGCGATGCCCGAATTGCCGTAGAATGAGGTGCCGGAGAGCATGAGGTCAAGAGTTTCCTTCTTTTCAAACAGAGGGTGGCTGTCATCGACGAACGACTGTGCGAACTTAGTGATATCTCCGAGAGTTCCGGTCACCGAGCCTACCGGGTACAGGAGTATGAAATGCATATCCTGACCGAGGTCTTTGTCGATAGATACGCCCATCTGATCCATTATCTGGTAGCACTTCAGCTTTTCGCGCTGCTGACGCACCCACGGAGTATCGCGGTAATCCGCTGCTACTGCGGTATGCTCCATTCCGAGCGGTTCCAGGATGTTCTTGTGGACATAATCGGTATAATCCATACCGCTGACCTGTTCCACGATATAGCCGGCGAGGGTGGCTCCCCAGTTTGAATAGGAGGTGATCTCGCCCGGGCGGTTGACCTGCGGAGGTTCGCAGTTCTTTATCGCTTCGGCGAGCGGGACTATCTTTCCCTCATTGGCTGTTTCAATGGTGTATGTAGTTTCCTGCCAGCCGGCGTCGTGGTTCATGAGGTTTATCATGGTGATGGGGTCGTCGTATTTCAGCTTGGTCACGGTCCCGGCAGGAAGATATGTATCTATATCTGCGTTGAGGTCTATTTTTCCCTGTTCGTAAAGCTGCATGACGCTTATCCACACGAACAGCTTTGATATGCTGCCCCATTCATATACGGTATCCTCGTTGGCTTCAATTGAGTTTTCCCTGTCGGAATGACCGAAGCAGCCCTTGTACAGAACTTCATCGCCGCGGAAAACGGCAGTCTCGAACGAGGCGTAATTCTTGCCGGCGGCGAATTCCTCAATTTTTGTTCCGATATCATCGTAAGCGATGCCCGACGGGGTAACTCTTTCCTCTGCCGAGACATTCACGGCAGCGGTCGGTATCAGCATCAACACTGCCAGAATCAGCGGCAATATCCTTTTTTTCGTTATCACGTCATTTCCTCCTTTGCAATATCCTGCATCAGCGCTGTTTCTCCGCGCCTGATCTGTTCTGACGGAGCGCGGTCAGGAAAAGGTCAGGCGGGCAGTAAGGATAGCGTTTGTATCTCACGGCTGCGCAGTACTATTATAGATATATATTATAATATTTTTATCATAAAAAGTCAATATATCAATGTGTCCCGGGTCAGAATACGCTTAATAAAAGCGAACGCCCATACGGCGTTCTCCTTCCAGTGATCATTCATCGGAGGAGGAAGAATTCCTCTTCATCTGTATCTTGTAGGCTTCCTGTTCAAAGAATTCATCGAGGGCGGTCACAGAAATGGAGTAACCGTCGGAGGTTATCATGTAATCGGAAATATCACCGTCCGCAATGGCTTCGGAAATGTCGCTCTCGGAGAGATTGAGGTATTCCGCAGCTTCCTTCTGTGTGAGGTATTTGCGGGGAGCGGGCGATCTTACGGTCAGGTCGTCCTTCTGATCGAAGGTAGAGGAGAAATCCTTTTCGCCGACAGCCTTTGTCAGTGCGCGGAGCGCGCCTCCGACGTTCAGCCCTGCGATAAGGATACATATACCGAGAATTATCGCAGCTAACAGATATGCTCCGCCAGAGGGAGAAGAAGAACGGCGCGATCTCGATGTCTGCGGCGCAGACGGCTGACCTGAACGATACTGTGACATATCCGTGACCTCCAATGCAGTACAGATCAATCGCCGATAAGTATCATAGGATCATCGGGGGAAGTGCTGTCCAGTCCGAACGAATATATATACGCGGTACCTTTCGTACCGTATATCCGTTCAAACACCCGTCGGTACAGCAGGAGCTGTACTTCATATTTTTCCTTGAGCCATCGGACGGATCTGCCCTCGTTTGTCTTGTAATCGATAATTACGAAGCCTGTATCGCTTCTTATGATGCAGTCGGCAATACCCTGTACAAAAGTTTCATTATAATTATTATTATAATACATTCTCAGTTTTTCGTCAAGAACATTTGCGACATTTTTATCCCAAATATCAGAAATTTTTGCCATGAAGGGCTGTTCGCGCAGGATACAGCTGTCGGGGGCTGTGCACATGATATTTTTCCAGAGCGATGAACGGAAGAAGTTGAACAGTCTCCGCTTGATAGTTTTGCTGCCGGTAATAAGACCGCACTGTTCCTCGGTGATAAGACCGCTGTTGAAGAGACGCAGCGCTTCGCTCATCACCTTTTCGGTGAATTCTCCGGCAGAGGAGCTTTCCAGCGAACGCAGGTCAGCCGACTGCATGAAGCTGTGCACGGCGGTTCCCTTTTCGGAGGAGGACATTTCGGAGCCCTCGCTCATCAGCTTGGGGATGTCGGTCAGCTTTTCGGCAAATCTTTCCTCCGGCGCTGAACTGCTGTACCGCTCATCCTGCGAGCGTGTGTTCGCGTTGATCTCGGTGACGGTCAGCTTTGCGGGAACGGACGTCTGTGCCCTGTCCGCTTCAAAGCGCGGGTCGGTGTCGTATGCCTTCAGCTTTCCGAGCGCAGCTTCGAGCTCCCTGTCGGGGGCGGCGTGAAGCACCGCAGTGCCTGCATTTTCGATATCTTCCCCGCGTCTGCTGAGCAGCGAGAACACCCTTTTGTCGAAGTGCATCGCTGTTATCCTGACAGCGGGCGCACCGGCTTCGGGCGCGCGTCCGAGGAAATTGAGGTACGGAACGTTCCCGCCCAGCGAGAGCGCAGCGATTATCCAGTATATCATCGCGCCGCAGTTTTTCATGTGCTTCATTGCGGCGGGCACGATGCCGTTGTCATCGAACACCGAGCGGAACTGTTTTCCGAGCATATCAGCGAATGCCTTGTCGGGCGGGCAGTCCGTGATATCGCACTCGCAGGTCTTATATACATCGCTGCGGTATATCGCGTTCTCGCGCACCATCTCGGTGTCGTCCTTTCCGGAAAGCGGGTTGACGGAGCTGATGATGAGCTTGTGCTTTGCCCTCGTCAGCGCGACATAGAGCAGTCGCATGCGCTCGCTGATGAGCTCCTCGTCCTGGCTCTGCTTTATAACGGCGGCAGGCAGTGACAGGCAGGCGCGGTTGACGCCCTCGCAGGGTTCTATGAATGCGGCGCCGCCGTTTACGGTGCAGAATATCCTTCCGTGATCGAACCGCATACGCTTGTGTCCGCGCGCGAGGAACACCACGGGATATTCCAGACCCTTGGACTTGTGTATGGTCTTTATCGCAACGGCGTCATCTGCCTCCGAGGCTGCTCCCGCGGCGGCGTAATCGAGCGAATTGTCCGCCATAGATTCGATATACCGTGTAAATCCGTAAATACCTCCGGTGCCGCAGGAAACGCTTTTTTCGTAGGCGGCGGCGTATTCCGGCAGCAGCATCAGGTTTGCGAGCCTGCCCTCGCCGTCCTCGTACATAGACATCAGCGAAGTGATATCGGTGATATCATATATCCTGCGTATCAGATCTTCCGCTCCCATTACGGCAGCGGACTGTCTCATCCTGTCGAGCATCGGCAGGAACCTGCGCGCTCTTTCCGCGGCGTTCAGCAGCGACCCGGGGAGCACCCCGCATTTTTCCGCTTCTGCTTCGATATCGCCGCTCCACTTTATGTCGCGCGCGGGCTCGAGGCTGTC
>CAMVPV010000085.1 GCA_947169455.1 uncultured Clostridia bacterium
GATTCGTATATGTCAGGGAATCCGAGGAGATGATGGAGGCGGCGCGCAAGCTGCTCACACAGACACTGGAGAAGTGCATGAGCGGGCGCATACGCGACTGGAACACCATAAAATCAAAGATAAAGGACGACCTGAGCGATTATATCTTCATAAAGACCAAGCGCAGCCCGATGATACTGCCCGTCATAGAGGAGATATAAGATCAGTTTTCAATCATCGATCATCAATTTTAGATTTTGATCCCACCTCTGACCGAAGGAGTGTTTCCGTTGACCGGAAAAAGATGGAAAACGTTCAAGCTGGTATCGGTGCTGCTGGTGCTTTCCGCATTCGTATGCGCCGTTGCGGGCGAAAAGCTCGACAGCTTGTCCATGTGGACGAAGCTCGGCATAATATCCTGCGTCAGCGCCGCTTACCTTGCACTGTTCCTGTCTGCGTACAGGAACCTGCACAGCTTTGTTTCCGAAATGGAAACGCAGCTCGATGTGACCGAAAGGGATTCACTGTATAAATTTCCCTGTCCCGCTGCGGTGATAGACCCCAACGGCGTGATAATCTGGTACAACAAGGCTTTCACCGAAAAGATAGCCAACGGCACCGAGATGTACGGCTCGAACATCGCCAATATCGCCGAGATAGACCTCTCGCTGCTCGCAACAGTGAAGGATACCCCCGTTGAATATACCACCGACAGATACCGCATCACCGCGACATCGACCGAGAAGTACGATTCACGCGACAACACCGTGATAACAAAGCTCTCGCTGCTCTGCTTCGAGGACATAAGCGAGTACCTGCGCATCAAGGACGAATATACCCGCTCGCGCGTGTGGATCATGTATATCATGATAGACGGCTACGACGATATCTTCAGCAACACCAAGGATTCCGACCGCTCACACGTACTCATGCAGATAGACAAGCTTATGGAGACCTTCATGGAGGAGAACCGCGGCATAATCCGCAAGATATCCTCCGACCGCTTCCTCGCCGTGATAGAGGAGGATCATCTCCAGCGGCTGATAGACGACCAGTTCCGCAGCATACTCGAAAAGGTGCGCAGCATCAAGCTGCACGACAAGACCAGCATAACCGTTTCTGTGGGCGTGGGTCACGGCGGAAATTCCGTCGCGGAGTCGGAAAACCTCGCAAAGCAGGCGCTCGACATGACACAGGGGCGCGGCGGCGATCAGGCGGCTATCAAGGACGATACCGACTTCATTTTCTTCGGCGGCAACTCAAAGGGCGTTGAAAAGCACACCAAGGCACGCACAAGGATATTCAGCGCGAACCTTATGCACCTCATCGACCAGTCCGACCTCATAATGATAATGGGGCACAAGTACTCCGATTTCGACAGCGTCGGCTCGGCGGCGGGTATGTGCGGCGCCATGCGCATGATGGGCAAAAGCTCATATATCTGCATAGACACCGGGAGAACACTGTCGTCCATGCTGATAAACCGCCTTACGGACAACCTCAGCGAAGGCGATGACATATTCATCAGCCCGGAGGATTCCGTACTGATGCTTACCGAGAACACCCTGCTCATCATCGTTGATACGAGCGTGGAGGAACAGCTTGAATCCGCCGAGCTTTACCACAGCATAAAGAACGTCGTATATATCGACCATCACAGGCAGTCGGCAGGCACAATAGACAGCGTGGTATCCCTGCATGAGCCGTATGCGTCGAGCGCATCCGAGATAGTGACGGAGGTCATACAGTATCTCCCGCTGCCGGAACGGCTCTCGGGATATTATGCGGATGCGATGCTCGCGGGGATAACGCTGGACACCAAGGACTTCGTCAACAAGACGGGCGTTCGCACGTTCGAGGCGGCTGCGTATCTGCGCAGGCTGGGCGCGGACACTGTCGCCGTGAAGCAGCTGTTCGCGATATCGCTGGAAAGCTGCCACAAGCGCTCACAGCTCATCGAAACGGCAAAGGTGCACAAGCGGTGCGCTATCGCCGTATGGAAGACCTCCGACCCCGATGTGCGCATCTTCTCGGCGCAGGCGGCAGATGAACTGCTCGAAACGGAAGAGGTCGATGCAAGCTTCGTTATGTACCCGTGCGTCATCAACGGTGACAACTATATCAAGATATCGGCGCGTTCGTACGGCGTGCTGAACGTTCAGCTGATAATGGAAAAGCTGGGCGGCGGCGGACATCAGACGATGGCATCCACCGAGATCGCGGGGACATCGTTCGATGACGCAAAGCAGACGCTCATCGGCGCGATAGATGAATATCTTCAGGAAATAAGCTGACACCCGCCGAAAGGCGATACGGCTGTATTTTCAGGAAAACCCCCGCCGTGACGGCTGCGGGGACGCCCCCTTTCGGGGAAGCTATAAAAATCGAAAGGACGATAAAAAATGAAAGTTATTTTTCTTCAGGATGTAAAAGGCTCCGGCAAAAAAGGCGAGGTCAAGGAAGTCTCTGACGGCTACGCAAGAAACTTCCTCATCGGCAAGGGTCTTGCCTGCGAAGCCAACGCAAAGAATATGTCCGACCTCGCCGGCAAGAAAGCCTCCGAACAGCACAAGGCGGACGTCGCAAGAAAGGAAGCGCTCGAAGCCGCTGCCGCTGTCAAGGGCAAAAAGGTCATCTTCAGGGCTAAAGCAGGTCAGGGCGGCAAACTTTTCGGCGCTGTTACCGCCGGCAATGTTGCTGACCTCGTGAATGAACAGCTCGGCGTGAAGGTCGATAAGAAAAAAGTCTCACTCTCAAGCGAGATAAAGACCTTCGGCACATTCTCCGCCGAGATAAAGTTCCTCGCGGGGATATCCGAAAAGATAACCGTTGAAGTGACCGAAGAATAATTATACTGCCGTATGGATATAAACGAACTCACCTCACGGGAGATACCCCACAGCATCGAAGCTGAACGCACCGTTCTCGGTGCGGTGCTCATAGATATGGACTGCATATCCGATGTGCTGCCCTACGTGAATCCGAACAGCTTCTACATGAAAAAGCACAGCGAGCTCTTCTCGGTGATACTCAGCCTCTTCACGCTCGGCACCGACGCCGATATCGTCACCGTGCTCGACCGCGCCGTGCAGGAGGGCATCTTCGAGGACGAACGCACCGGCAAGGAATACCTCGCCGCACTCATGACCGGCGTGCCCTCGCGCAGCAACCTCATAACCTACTGCAAGATAGTTGAGGAAAAGTACAACCTGCGCTCGCTGATACACGCCGCCGAGAATATCATCCGCAACTGCACCGAAAGCTCTGACCCCGCCGATATCCTTCTCGATTCGGCAGAGCAGATGATCTACGATATACGGCAGGGGCGCGACGTCAGCGGTCTTTCCCGCGTCGATGACGTACTCTATGACGCCTATGACGAGCTCAGCCATATCGCCGGCCCCGACAAGGAAAAATATCAGGGGATAAAGTCCGGCTACGCTATGCTCGATGATATGATATACGGACTGAAAAAGTCCAACCTGATAATCCTTGCGGCACGCCCCGGCATGGGAAAGACCTCCTTTGCGCTCAACGTCGCCGCGAACGTCTGCCGCACCTCCCCCGACAAGGAAGTCGTTTTCTTCTCACTGGAAATGTCCAAGGAACAGCTCGTAACAAAGCTGCTCTCCTCGGAAAGTCTCGTTGACAGCAAACATCTCAACGACGGCTTCATCACACCCAATGACTGGGAAAAGCTCGCACAGGGCGCCAACCGCATCTCACGCATGAATATGTACCTTGACGACACCGCCAGCGCGACGGTAATGCAGATGAAATCCAAACTGCGCCGCCTGAAGAACGTAGGTCTTGTCGTGATAGACTATCTGCAGCTCATGAGCTCCGGAAAAAACATCGAGAACCGCGTGAACGAGATATCCGACATAACCAGACAGCTCAAGCTTATGGCCAAGGAGCTCGACGTTCCCGTTATAACGCTCTCGCAGCTCTCGCGTTCGGTGGAATCCCGTCCGGACAAGCGCCCGCTGCTCTCCGACCTGCGTGAATCCGGCTCTATCGAGCAGGACGCCGACATAGTGCTGTTCCTCTACCGCGAGGGCTACTACGCACAGAACAAGGTCGAGGACGCCAACCTCGCGGAATGCATCGTCGCCAAGAACCGTCACGGACGCGGCGGCACCATCAATCTCCGCTGGAACGGTCAATATACCCTCTTCCTCTCCGAGGACAGATACCAACAGCAGTAAAATCGATAACGGAAAACTGATGACCGAGAATTATTATTCTGTATCGCTGGGGGCTTCAGCGTCCGCCCGAAGCTGCGCCCCCGCTCACTTTTCTTTTGCTGTTACCGGGTACGTTCCGCTTTACTGAAAGCGATCGTTCATTTATCAATTGACAAACAAATAAGATGAAAGATAATTTTGTAAAAAGTGCGGACAAAGTTCTCCGCCTTACAGAACGCGGCAGCACCGTATATGCGGGGCTGTCCGGCGGAGCGGACAGCGTCTGCCTGCTCCTGCTGCTGAAAGAACTCTGCCCGCAGTACGGGCTGTCGCTCGAAGCGATACACATAGACCACTGCCTGCGCGGCGCGGAAAGCGACCGCGACCGCGAATTCTGCACGGAGCTGTGCCGCCGCGAAAATATCCCGCTGACGGTATTCCGTGTGGATGTGCGCAGCTACTCAGCGGAAAAGGGACTGTCCACCGAGACAGCCGCCCGCGAGCTCCGCTATGCGAGGTTCCGCGAAGCAGCCGGCAGGAGCGGCTATATCGCGACCGCTCACAACCTGAACGACAACGCCGAAACGGTACTGCTCAACATGACGCGCGGCACGGGTCTGCGCGGATTGTGCGGCATACCGCCCGTCCGCGGGAACATAATCCGCCCACTGCTGGAGATATCCCGCGCGGAGATAGAAGATTTTCTCACAGAACGCGGACAGGGATATGTCACCGACAGCACCAACCTCACCGATGATTACTCGCGCAACAGGATACGCCACAGCGTCCTGCCGGTTCTGATGTCGATAAACAGCGGTCTGCTCGGGAATATCGCCGCAATGACCGCATCACTGCGCGAGGACGAATACTGTCTGGAAAATATCGGCGGAAATGACTTTGCCGCTGTGCGCAAACGCCGCATCGCTGCTCTGTTCCGCGAGAACGGCATCACGGTGAACCGCGACCGCCTCGAACGCACCGACCGTGTGCTTACAAGCGGAGGAAAAGCACATATCTGCGGTGATATATACGCATTCACCGAAAACGGCATACTGAAAACAGAAGAGATCATCCACGATGAAAATGCGGAAAATTTTGCCGTTCCGCTCCGCGAAGGAGAGATCCCCTTTGCCGGAAACAGGACGGTTTGTGTTGAAAAGATAAAAATTAGCGGTGTTCATAAATATTTAACAAACGATTTGATAGATTGTGATAAAATAATAGGCGGTGCAGTTCTGCGCACGCGCCGCGAGGGCGACAGGATAATGCTCCCCGGCGAGGATTTCCACCGCAAGCTGCGCAAACTGTACAATTCAAGGAAAGTACCGCCCCATCGCCGCGATACCGCCGCCGTGATAGCGGACAGCGAAGGGATAATCTGGGCGGAATACTGCGGAGTATCGGCGCGCGCCGCCTGCACCGCAGATACGATAAATTGTTTCGGGATAAGCTCCCGGGAGGGCTGACATGAACAATACCGAGGAATTCAAGGAAATACTCATCACCAAAGAACAGATACAGGAAAAGATAGAAGAATATGCAAGGATCATCTCGGACGAATACCGCGGCAAGCCCCTGCTTGTCGTAAGCATACTCAACGGCGCGTTCATATTCTGCGCCGACTTCTGCCGCGCCCTCGATATTCCCTGCGAGATAGGCTTCATGGCGGCAAGAAGCTACCAGGGGACGGAATCCACAGGAAACGTGGAGATAGTCCTCGACCTCAAACAGGATATATCCGGTTACCATGTACTTATTGCTGAGGATATCATCGATACAGGCAGCACCATAAGCAAGGTGGCTGATATCCTCCGCGCAAGAAACCCTCTCTCCCTGAAGATGATAGCACTGCTCGACAAGCCGTCAAGGCGTCAGGCAGACATATCACCCGACTATACGCTTTTCGTCATACCCGACAGGTTCATAGTCGGCTACGGTCTTGATTACAACGAAAAATACCGCAATCTTCCATTCATTGCGGCTTTGCAATAAGCAGAGATCGGCTGTCAGAGACCGGATATTAGATATTACTAACTTTCCTGTCTGACAGATCCTCCGGCAGATCGCCGGGATCCTGACCGCTGATCTCTAAATAAACTAAAAAAGGAGTGCAAAAATGGGAAACAGAAACAGAGGATTCATCATATATCTCCTGATACTGCTTGCTGCGGTGTCCGTCATCATAATGCTCGTGAGGGCTTCGGCGGCGCCTGAGGACAAGCGCCCGTATTCGGAGATAATGACACATTTTGATAACTACGAGGTCAGCGAATATACCTTCGACCTCGGCACGGGCGACCTCTGGCTGAAGCTCGCAGAGTCGGGCGAGGAGATCACCTACACCGTGCCCAATGTGAATGTATTCCTCGAAG
>CAMVPV010000086.1 GCA_947169455.1 uncultured Clostridia bacterium
CGAGGCCCTCGCCCGCAAGCGAATATATCTCGGGCATATCTCCTGCCTTCTTCACGATAACGGGCGGCACAGGGAGCTGCATCCTCTGGCTGCAAAGCTCCGCTGTCTTATAGACCACGGGGTAATGCATGGAGGAAGCCACGTCCGATGTGCGGAAAAGCTTCTTGAACCTGGTGGGTATATCGGTCGAGGTTATCGCCTTGTAGAATTTCGGCCAGCTCGGTATGGTATTTATCCTTGAACGCATGGCAAAGTCGCCGTCGTAGGAATAATCTAGCCTGCCCGCACTTACTATGTGGTCGGTGTATGTGCGTGTGCGTGCGTCAAGATACGTCTTGAACGATGTGTTTATATCCAGCAGCGGATTATAATTCTGATTTATATTTGACATTTTCTTCTCCAATCTCAGCCGGCAGCTTCTTCGTCCATCATATTGTCTGCGAGGTTCTTGTGCAGATTATATGTTTCTGCCAGCAGCGCGCCTGTGTATTCGGCGATGTTCTGGAGACGCATCTTCTCGTTGTCCGAGAATTCCTTCTTCTGGCGCTTCTGCTCGTTGAGGTTGTCGAGGGTGCGCTGTGTATCCTTCAATATTACCTCTGTCTCTTCCTCGATGCGTTCCTTCAGCCCTGCGAAGGAATTATACACCTGCTTGCGCACTGTCTCTGTGAAGTCGCTGTTGATCTTCATTTCGTGGAACTGCTTCTTCACCTGTATCTTATAGTTGGATTTATACTTGTCTATCCTCTCCTGAACGAGGAACTTATCCACCGAGAATTTGCCGGTGAATGTGCCCGCGAGCCCTGCGATAGCCATTATGCACAGTCCTGCGGGTGAGAACAGCGAGCCGCCCACTACTGCGGTCACGAGGAGGAACGAGGTCGCCACCCATGTGGTGAGACCTGTGATGCCGCCGAGAAGTGCGCCCTTTATGCCTGCCTCACGGAAGCCGATGAACAGTCCGCCTATGCCGACCGAGCCTATCACCGAGCCTATCACCGAATCGACGGTGCCGCCGTTCCTGTTGCGGCGCGCCTGTACGGAGAACATCTCCTGTATGCGGTTTATCGAAGCGAAGAACTCATCCTCGAAGGACTGGAGACGTGCGGCTTCATCGGACAGACCGACGTTGATCTCGTTCTGTATCTGCTCACAGATGAGCTGTGCCTTGTTCTCGATATTTTCCTTTATCTTGTCATTGAGGCGCTGATATACTATCTTCAGCTTTTCGCGCTTGAGATCCTCAGCGCTCATCTGGTAGTTGTCGATGACCTCCATGGCAGTCTCTTCTATCTTGAGCCAGTAGCCGTCAAGAATGGGCTGGAGCTCCTCAAAAACGCGGTTCGCGGAGTCGTTTATGCGCACGAATTCCTCGCGCTTCTTGCGGCGGATATCCTCTATCTCGTCGATAGCGAGCTGATATTTCTCCATGAACTCATCGTTTTCCATCATGAGGGCATTCTCATGGAGCACTATCGAGTTGATGACCTCCGAGCCGGCGCTGATTATCTTGTTGGCGAGTATCTGGAGAGAGATAGCTCCCCTCTCCTGAGTGAGCATATTTTCGAGCACTCTCTCGAAGTTCGGGAAATTCGACTCCTCGAGCATGGCTGTGTCGTTGTTTTCCTTGGCGTTGAGCGCCTTTTTCGCATATACGCCTATTACCTTGGGCTTGCCTATCTTGCGCTTATATACGGAGAATTCCTTGGAATTCTCGCCCATCACCTTCTTGGCTTTTTCCATCACATAGCTGCCTATGCGCTTTTCGACAGTTTCAACGATCCTGTCCTCGTCCTCCTTGGAGAAGGTGCCGAAGCAGTTGACGGCAAAGATTATCCTTCCGAGGTCGCTGGTGAGCATCTTCTTTTCGAGGAAATCCTTCTCGAACTGGGAGAAGGGCGAATTTGCGCTGATGACGAACACAGCGGCATCTATCTCGGGGAGTATCGAAAGCGTAACGTTGGTCATCTGCTCGTCGTCGTTGAGACCCGGAGTATCGATGATATCAACATGGTTGCGGCAGAAATCGGTATCGTAATAAACGGTCGCTTCCTTGACTGTCTCCGCTATCTTTTCCGATTCATACGAGAGCTTGGTGACGTAATCCGCAAGGCGGTCGATATCGACCCTTTCGGTATTGCCGTTCTTGTATTTTACCATTACGTAGGGTTCTTTGCTGTATGTAACGCGGTTGAGTGTCGCCGTGGCGGGGAGAACATCGGCGGGGAGCACCTCCTGACCGAGCAGTGCGTTGATGAGGGTGCTCTTGCCCCTTTTGAATTCGCCGACTATCGCCACCTCAAAATGCTCCTTGGCATTTTTCTCAACGGTATCGGCGATAGACTTCGCGGTATTCATAAGTTCAAGGGATTCGCAGTATTCCCTGAGCTGAGACAGATTGTCCGACAGCTCGTTCATCATTTCACGGAATGACGAATAGCTGCTGTAATCAAATGTGTAATCGAACTGTTCCATTCTGACCTCCTGCGGCTGCGCTTTTGGTTTCCTTTCCGGTTGCTCCGGTCTTTTTATTATATTTATATATCTGAGAGTAAAATGCACCAATATTAAAATTATTATATCATAATCTTAATAATAAAGTCAAGAAATAGATTTGTGCTGAACCACAAATAACAGCCCGATTATTTGTCTGTTTTCTACAAAAATTTCCGCACTTTTCCATTTTCAGAAGGAATATGGTTACAGAAATATTACCGTTTTTACCGTTTTTTCGCATAGACACCGCGCAGTCATGGGAAATATCGCGGCAATGCTTTGTTAATATACAAAAAACATATATTCCTTGACAATCTGCCGCCTGCGCATATATAATATATAATATAAGTAAAGGCAGGATATGCCATATCAATGGAGTGATAATGATGACAGACAACGCCTCCGCGTATGATTCGGGAATATATGATGAAAAAATAATCTCTACGCTCCCGTACTACCGTGAATACGGCACGCAGATCACTGACCTTCTCCGCGCATCCGGGCGGAGCGGCGTTGACTGGCTCGATACCGGCTGCGGAACGGGCACGCTCGCGGAAAGCGTACTGCAAAGCCGCTCCGATGTGCGGTTCACTCTGTGTGACCCGTCGGAGAATATGCTTGACGCCGCAAAGAAGAAGCTCACAGGGAACGATATACGGTTCATGAAGCTTTCCTCGCAGGAACTTGATTTTGACCGCGAATTCGACATCGTGACCGCAGTGCAGTGTCATCACTACCTCAGACCCGCGGAGCGTGAGGACGCCGTGCGGAAGTGTTTCCGTGCGCTGCGGAGCTCCGGTATATTCGTTGCCTTTGAGAACATCCGTATGTCAACTGACGAGAGCGACGCTATCGCCATGAAGCGCTGGATGCAGTTCATGGCGGATCACGGGAGAACGCCCGAGGAGATACAGCGTCACGCGGAAAGGCGCGGCAAAGAGGTATTCCCGATAACGATAGCCGAGCATATCGATCTGCTGAAAAAATGCGGATTTTCCTCGGTGAATATACTCTGGGCATCATATCTTCAGGCAGGTTTCTGGGCGATCAGATAACACAGCAGACAAACCACATCAATATACCAAAGGAGAATAACACTATGAACAAAACAGCCGTAATGACCGACACCAACAGCGGCATCAGCGTTGAAGAGGGCAGGGAAAGAGGCATATTCGTGCTGCCCATGCCCGTAATAGTCGATGGAAAGGATCACCTCGAAGGCAAGGATCTCACCCATGCGGATATGTATACTGCCATGAAAGCCGGCAAGGAGGTCAAAAGCTCACAGCCCTCGCTCGGCGATGTTATGGCTATGTGGGACGATATACTCAAATCAGGCTATGATGAGATAATCTACGTTCCCATGTCCAGCGGTCTGAGCGGCTCCTGCCACACCTCGGCGGCAGCGGCGGCAGATTACGACGGGAAAGTCCTCGTTGCGGACAATCACAGGATAGCAGTCACCCTGCGCGAATCAGTGCTTGATGCAAAGCACCATGCGGATAACGGTCTTTCCGCGCTTGATATCAAGCACAAGCTCGAAGCGAACGCATACAACTCGGTAGTGTTCCTCGCTGTGGATACACTCGAATATTTCAAGAAGAGCGGCAGGATAACTCCTGCGGCTGCAACTATCGCGACTGTTCTCAATATCAAGCCGGTACTCGTTACGCGCGGCGAGAAGTTCGACACTCTCGCAAAGGTACGCGGCACCAGGGCGAGCCGTGAAAAGCTTATAGAATCCGCCAAGGCAGAGCTCGAAGGCGCCTTTGCAAAATATCCATACTCACAGCTGAAGGTCTCGGTCGCAGGTTCGTTCGAGACTGATGCAGAGGCAAAGGAATGGCAGCAGCTCGTTCAGAAGAATTTCCCCAAATTCAAGGTTAGTTACGATGAGCTCTCCTGCAGTATAGTCTGCCACACCGGGATAGGTGCGGCAGGTCTTGGCATTTCCGTGATAGAATATACATGAGCGCAGACAGGGAAAGGTTCCGTGAAGCCTGTGAGAGCGTCGCGGAGGAACACCGAAGGAACGGCATAGGCACTCTCAGTGAGAAGACCGTCCATGCGGTGCTGAAGAACTACTTTTCATCGTATGACGGCTCGCACGAGCGGAAGCTCGGCAGGTTCGTCGCGGATGTTGTGGGCGAGGACGGCATCATTGAGATACAGACTCGCTCCTTCTCAAAGCTGGGCAGAAAGCTGGAGGAGTTCCTGCGGTACTGCCCCGTCACTGTGGTATATCCGTGTGCGGCGGTAAAGCATATCGTCAGGTATGACCCCGTTTCCGGCAGCCGTCTCTCATCAAGGAAGTCGCCCGTCCACGCAGACAGGTACAGCGTTTTCATCGAGCTTGAAGGCATCACGAAATATCTCGCGCACCCGAATTTCCGGCTGTGCATAATGCTCATGGAGATCGACGAGCTGCGCTGTCCGAAGGAACAGGCGCCGCATGGTCAGAGAAAAAAGCGCCGCAGGGACGCCCTTGCACTGTATGACAGCATCCCGCGGGAGCTTATCGATGAGATACACATAGAAAGCCCCGCCGACTGGAAGGGTTTCCTGCCGGCAGCTGCAGCAGACAGCTTCACCACTGCGGATCTCGCGGCGGCGGGCATGGACATCGGCACAGCGCGGCTGGTGATGAATGTTTTCCGCAAGGCGGGATTTGCCGAGGTCATCGGCAAGAAGGGGAACGCATTCATATATACTATGCGTATCTGACGATACAAAGCAGTGTGTCAGGAGCATAAACATGGACTGACCACTGATTTCTGCACTCTTACCCCCAACAACTCTGATAATATGATAAAAAAATGTAAACATTTGTGATATTATTAAATAAATGTGTTGACATTTTAGCGGATATGTGATATCATTACATGGAGAACTTTTTTCCGGAGGGCTGCTGAGATGCTCATCAATTATGACTTCTATGATATCCACGCATTTATAGTTTTTTTGAGAAATAACTTCGGCTGCACCGATTTCCTGCCTGCAATCGTCGATCTGAAGGACATCATGGAGGGCTGGAACCGTTCAAACGGCATCGGTTCAAACACCGTGCGCAGGCTGCTGCGCCCCTATTCCGAAAAATACAGGAACGAACTGCTGTGGGTATTTACCGATAACCGCTACACAGCAAATGTATATGTCATAAAGGAACAGGCTTGCTACGAGACCATGTCGCGCATATTCCGCGAGATGCTTATCTGCTGTGAAAAGGACTTCCAGCGTTTCTGTATGCTGTGCGACAGCGTCCATAACGTGCCTCTCTACCTCGTGGATGAACAGTCACCCAAGAAGGCTGTCGCCTGTGCGGTCAGCGATTACCGCAAAAAATATTCCCCCGATTTCCTCACTGAGGAAATGATAAGGCTGTAACGGGCAGGCACTTTTTATGTTCGGTATATCGGAAAAACATGATTTCAGCCCCGATTATCCATGCATCGTAAGATCATTCTATTTCTACTGCGGAGGGTTCGATCAGGGTCATGATTATATGATCGTAAAGAAAAACAACGGACGCATCATGGCGGCGGTCACCCCGTCAATAGAACGCAGTCTGCCGCTGAAGGCGAAAGAGATCCCTTATGATGAATGGAATTCAATAAATATCATATCCATAAATGGAGAGAAGATTATTCAAATGCACATATTTATGACGGTGAACAATGGAAAACGCGCGTGGAATTCTACAACGGCAAAGTCATAAAAAGCTTCGGCAGCAACAGTTATCCTTCCGGATGGAAATATTTTTTACAGCACGTAAATGACTTTGCAAGTTTTTCGGGCGTTGTTTTCGGCGATGACTCCGGCTCTTGTTATTGTGCGCCATTGTTTTCAAAGTATTGATAAAATCATAATAATCACAAAAAGACCCGCAGTTGTTCATTTCCGGACAACTGCGGGTCTTTTATCTCTCTTTTTCCCGTCAGAAAGCTTACTCGCCTTCGCTCAGGACATATATAGTAACATTCTTTGCTCCCCACTGAATACAATCGTCGTAGCTC
>CAMVPV010000087.1 GCA_947169455.1 uncultured Clostridia bacterium
CGCAAGGGCGATGTCGATCTCGAATCCAAGCGCAAGCAGATAGAAGATCAGAAAACACTCATCGAAAAGCTGGAAAAGAAAACCGTCGGCGCAAATGTCACCGCTCCCGTAAGCGGAACGATACAGAGCCTGTCTCTTTCGGCAGGCGAGAAGACCTCCCCCCAGAACCCCGCAGCTGTGATAGAAATGAACGAGAAGGGGCTGAAGCTCTCCTTCTCCGTAAAGATAGAACAGGCAAAGAAGCTCAAACCCGGTATGGCTGCCGATGTATCCAACAACTACTTCGGCGGTGATATCACAGCAGAGCTCTCGGCAATAAAGCCGGATAACGCCAACCCGCAGACAAACAAGATCCTCGAATTCCGTGTTACGGGGACGGATGTCAAGGCTGGCGACAACATAACTCTCACGATAGGCGCAAAGGGACAGGAATACCCCTGCGTTATCCAGAACAGTGCGCTCCGCACAGACACCAACGGCAAGTATGTGCTCGTTGTTGAATCCAAGAACAGCCCTCTCGGCAGCAGATACTACGCAGTGAGATATCCCGTGACAGTGCTCGCGGAGAACGATACCTCATCTGCTGTTGACGGTCTTGCGGGCAGCGAGTTCGTTATAGTGACGTCCTCTGTTCCTATCGAAGCCGGAAAACAGGTCAAACTCAGCGAAACACAGAAGTAAGATCAACGGAAAAAAGAAGAAAAAGCCATTTACAGAAAGGAAAGTTGCAATGAACACCAAAAAGAAACTCTCACAGGCACTGTGCATACTGTCGGCGGCTGTTATGATGCTCTCGGCAACAGGCTGCGGAAACAAGAACAGCGGCGGAACTGCCGACAACGGCGGCAGCGGTGCAGGCAGCTCATCAGATCCGGGCAGCGGCGGCAATGCGGAGCTTGCTGACGTAAAGAAAGTCAGGGTGGAGTATAAGACAGAAAAGATACCCGCTCCCGAGGGAGTGAACTATATCAACGACTTCATCGTTACCGACGATGAAAGGATACTCTTCACCAACACAGAGTACAACTACAATGAAAAGACCATGGAAAGCACCTCCAAGACGACTATCTCCCAGATAGGCATCGACGGGAAGATAATCAGCACAGAGGAGCTCACTGCCGAAAAGCTCCCCGGAGATACGTCGGCAGAGATAAGCAACATCAAGCTGATGAAGGACGGCTCGATATGGTACTTTGAGAACCATACCGGCGGAGGCAGCACCGAGGCAGGTGCTGATCCCGCAGAGGACGGTGCTGCTGAGACAGAAGCTCCTGCCGATGCTGAAAACACCGAAGAAACTTCTGCAGAGGAAGCTCCCGCAGAAGAAGCTCCCGCAGAGGATGCAGCAGCAGAGGATGCAGCTGATACCGGTGCCGGTGCTGATGCCGAGACACCGGAAATGCCTGAGCCCGTAATGGAAGATTACGATATGGGCGCGTACAGTACCACTATAATCCTCAAACACCGCAGCGCTTCCGGCGAGGAGCTCGATTCCATAAACATCTCCGATATACCCGAGCTCAAGGACGAGAGCCTTGACTATGTCTCCAACTTTATGGCAGACGACAACGGACATATCGTTATCGCATCCGACAGCAAGATACTGGTGCTTGACAATACCGGAAAGTTCCTCTTCAAGATAGATTCTGTCGGCGAGGGCGAAAATGTATGGGTAAACGGCATGGCAATGAGCGGCATGGGTGATGTATGCGTAAGCGTGTATCAGATGTCCATGTCTGAGGACGGATACAGCGCGACCAACATCGTCAAGAAGGTCAATTTTGAGACAAAGCAGCTTGAGGAATATATCAAGGTGACCAACCTCAACGGTTCCATACTCCCCGGAAACAGCTCCTATCCGTTCCTCTTCGTAGATGGCACCAGCCTCTGCGGACTGAAGGAGGACGGCTCCTACGATGAGATCATCAACATGATAAACGTCGGCGTTGATTCCTCGTATGTAAGCTCTGTTGCCATTATCGGAGATGACTACCTTATCCCGCCCTCTCCCAGTTATGACTCCAGCGAAGAAGAACCCGGATACTTCCAGCGCATAACGAAGCTCGACCCCTCGGAGGTAAAGGAAAAGACACTCGTTACCCTCGGTGCATACTACCTCAGCGAGACAGTCCGCTCCGCTATAATCTATTTCAACGAGAACAGCGACGAGTACTCCATTCAGGTGAATGATTACAGCAAGTACAATGACTACTCCGGCGGCGAGGACGGCTACAACGCCGGAATGACCAAGCTCAACGCAGAGATAACTGCCGGCAATATCCCCGATATACTCTGCATAGGCGATATCTCCAACCTTGAAAACTACGCAAGGAAGGGCATACTCGCAGACATCAACACCTTCATAGAAAATGACCCCGACTACAACCGTGACGATTACTGCGACTCCATACTCAGGGCTATGGAGGACGGCGGAAAGCTCTATTCATACCCCATAAACTATTATCTCATCGGTTTTACCGCAAAGCAGAAGTTCTTCCCCAATGACGGCGCCGTTTCGATGGACGACCTCATGAAGTTCAAGGGTCAGGGAATGAACCTTTACAGCAATGACGCAGACAGAAAGTCCTTCATGCAGATAGCGCTCATCTTCGGCGTAAACAGCTTCATCGACAAGAACACGGGCGAGTGCCACTTCAACAGCGATGAATTCAAGAAGATACTCGAACTCAGCAAGGAATTCCCCGAAGAGATCAACTACGATATGATACAGAACGACCCCGATTACTGGGATAACTATTCCATGCAGTTCCGCAATGAAAAGACTCTTACCAACATATTCTATTTCTACAACTACAATGAGTTCAACAATACAGAACAGGGTCAGTTCGGCGATAAGATAAGCCTCCTCGGTATGCCCGGAACAAATTCCGGTCCCGCTATCATGCCTTCCGCTACTATATCTATCTCCGCGACGAGCCCCAACGCACAGGCAGGCTGGGAGCTCATCAAGGCATCGGTAAGTGCGGAGCGTCAGTCCAAGAACGACTGGGCAGGCTTCCCGATGAACAAGGAAGCAAGAAAGAAGCTCGCAGAAAAGAACATGGAGGTCAAGACCTACACCGACGAAAACGGCAATGAGGTAGAGGAGAAGAACACCTACTGGGTTGGCGATACCGAGATAGAGATATCCAGGACAGACCAGGCAGTCGTTGACCGCCTCAACAACCTCATCGATACGAGCGACAACGTTATAATCGGCGCCTATGAGGATGTCACCAACATCATATATGAAGAAGCCGCAAGCTATTACAGCGGACAGAACAGCGTGGATCAGTGCGCGGATATGATACAGAGCAGAGTTCAGATCTATCTCAGCGAACAGAGCTGACCTGTCTCTGATACGTAAGCCATCATGAAATGGGGCAGGATATTATGTCCTGCCCCATTTTGCAAATCATCTGAAAGGAAAACAGCCCGTGAATATTACAAGACCGTACCCGCAGACAGTTATATCAGACCGCTGCCGCAAAAGGATATCCGGCGGTCACCCGTGGATATTCGACAACGAGATCATCTCTGCCGATGAGAACATACCCGACGGTGACATTGTTGATGTTTTCAGCGAAAAACACCGCTATGTCGGCAGCGGATTCTTCAACTCCGCATCCAAGATAAGGATAAGGCTCATCTCGCGCAACACGAACGACCGCTTTGACGAGGCTTTCTGGCACAGGCGCGTGAGCTATGCATACGATTACCGGAAAACAGTCATGGCGCCCGACGAGCTCAGCTGCTGCCGCATCGTGTTCGGCGAGGCTGACCTCATTCCGGGGCTGACAGTTGACCGCTTCAATGATCTGCTATCGGTGCAGATACTCTCGCTCGGCACCGAAAAAGTGCGCGATATCATCCTCGGCGCACTGTGCGATGTGCTTGAAAAGGACGGCAGACCCGTAAACGGCATATTCCTCCGCAATGATGTGAACATACGCACCCTCGAGGGCATGAGCGAGGAAAAGTGCTGGTACAGCTTCCGCGGCGAAACACCGCCCTCCCCTGTCACAAGGATAACCGAGAACGGCATTGTCTATGAGGTCGATGTTGAGAACGGTCAGAAAACCGGATTTTTCCTCGATCAGAAATTCAACCGCCGCGCTGCCGCAAGGCTCGCGCCCGGAAAGAATGTGCTTGACTGCTGTACACACACCGGCTCCTTCGCACTGAACGCCGCAATGAACGGCGCGGCACACGTCCACGCGATAGATGTTTCGGAAAGTGCTGTCAGAAATGCCGAAAGGAACGCCGCTCTCAACGGGCTCTCCGATAAGATAAGCTTTGAAACATCGGATGTTTTCGATAAGCTGAACGCGCTCATCTCCGCACACGACCGCACATTCGACTATATCATACTCGACCCGCCCGCTTTCACGAAATCACGGAAAACGGTCGGCAACGCAAAGAACGGCTACCTTGAACTGAACACGCTCGCGCTGAGGCTCCTGCCGCGCGGAGGATATCTTGCGACGGCGTCCTGCTCGTATTTCATGACAGAGAAGCTGTTCCGTGAGATGCTGTCGCAGGCGGCGGCTGATGCCGGCGTCTCGCTGCGGCAGATAGAGTTCCGTCAACAGGCTGCCGACCACCCGATACTGCTGCCCGTCGAGGAAACGAACTACCTTAAATTCTTCCTGCTCCAGTCCGTATGATCATCGCTGACATATAGAAATACCCGCGTTTGCTCCAAAACAAACGCGGGTATTTATTATTCGGCAGCCTGTGCGCCGGCGGGAGCTTCCTGCCCGACCGACCACCTGCGTATCAGCACAGGCCATACAGCCACAGCAAAGAACCACATTATGAAGCGTGCGACCAGATTTCCCCAGTGCCCGCCCAATGCCGCAACTATCGTAGCGGGTGCGAACAGTTCCTTCCACGCAAACAGGATCATAAATCCCACAAATCCCAGTATCGGAAGGTTCTTCGAGCCCTCCGGCACCTCGTAGCGGATGTAGTGACGTTCAACATAGCTGCCTGCCAGCAGACCGAGAAAAGCTCCGCAGGCTTTGAAGCAGTCATTCATCATTTTATCCGGGTCAACGAGAAGTACACCATCCACATAATCCATAGGGTACGGCTTGTTTGTTATGTAGATCAGCGCACCGATAACAGCAGCAACGCCGACTATCGAAAGGATGTCCAGCTTCTTTTCATCCCCGTTGATCTTGTTCTGGCATATCCCGACAAGGGTCACTATGACAACAGCCTCAGTAAATCCGACGAGAACATCCTGCGGCGTATGTACTCCGAGGAAGTTGCGTGAAAAACCTGTCAGCGCTATCATAACGCCGCAGAACACAGCCAGCCATTTGCGTTTCTTTCTCTGCCATGCAAAAGTTGTTCCGAAGGTCGAGGTCCCGCTCATCGTGTGTCCGCTCGGAAAGGAATATCCCGTAGCAGCCTTCTTTGAATCTCCTGCCGGCTCTATCAGCTCCGAGCGTATCCACGGACGGTAGGCACATACCGTCAGCTTTATGATGCCGTTGACGACCTCGCCTATCCCGAGCGTGACCATATAACGGTAGCCCCATTTCCTGCTGACACACCAGAAGATCAGAAACGGCAGAAACGGCATGATATCTACCGCAAATTTTGAGATGGCATTGAAGAATTCATCGAAAATGCCTCCCGTAGCTTCCCTTATGCTCTGCAAAAACAACAGGTACTGAATGTCCATAGACCGACCTCCCTGAATAATTATCCCGCACGGACAGGAGCAGTGACTGCGCACACTCAATGTCCCGCAGTGATATCATTAATATACGATGCTGTTAATCTCATTCCCCGCCGCTCAGACGTTCCTTCTCCCATTTCTCGTAAGCTGCATTGAACTCGTCCATGCTCATGGATTTTTCATGTATCACCATG
Organism: uncultured Clostridia bacterium; assembly: GCA_947169455.1. The sequence goes on from CAMVPV010000087.1 coordinate 5,887, forward strand.
CCCTTGTAGCGCGAGCGTGCAAGCCCGTACGGAGCAAACTGCCCGTCGAACTGGCTCAGGCGGTCGGCAACATAGCCGTCGCCGTTGCTCACGCGGCTCGGACAGATTATCGCGTGGTCTATCAGCAGCGCCTCCGCCTGCGCGAACAGCTCATACCGCTTTTCGGTGTCATCGTAGGTCTTTACTGCCTTATTGACAAGGTCATCGTACTGCGCGAAAAGAGCCTTTATCCCGGCATCCTGCGACTTGTCCCAGAAGCCGAAGGTATTGTCGGCGGTAAACGGGTCGGCGTAGGTCGCGGGGTCTGCAAAGTCTGCACCGTAATTGCACAGCATCAGCGCATATTTTCCGCTGCGGCGCACCGCCGAAAGAAATCCGGTATCCGGACCGCGCTCCACTATCACCTCAACATAGTCGGTGCCGAGAGCGTCCTCAATCTGCTTTTTGGCAGCCTGACACTCCTCCGCCCAGTTTATTATCGACGGATTGTACGGCATCAGCACCTTGACCGGAAAAGTAACGCCCTGCGCTTCGAGCGCACTGCGCGCCTTGTCCCTGAAGCTCTG
>CAMVPV010000088.1 GCA_947169455.1 uncultured Clostridia bacterium
ACCGACCGTCTCTGGCATATCGTACCGGACTGGCTCGCTCTGATCCTTGCGCTCATATCCGCAGTGCTTATAGGAGTAGGTCTGCACCGCACCATCAAGGCGCAGGAGAAAAACCGATAGCATTTTTCAACATTTTTCAGCGTAACTGTATGTATGTTTTTGTAATATTTTTCAGAAGTATGAATTTTTGTTGACATATTTGTATAGACATGATATCATTAGCATGATATCATTAGCATGATATCAAATAACAGCAAACTCTCTTTGAAAGGAAAAATATCATGAACGAGACCAATAATTTTGCGGAAGAAAAGGGCGCAGCATACGCGGCGTTCGTAAATGCTCCCGCGCCTGCGTTCAATGAAGCGGAAGAATTTGAAAAGAATACCGCAAAAGCCTATAACCGCACAGCGGGCGCTATGCTGATACATTACGGCGTGCTCAATACGGTTCAGGTCATCGTTATCATAGTGTTCTCGGTCACCTATGCATTGCAGGGCACACCGCCGCAGGAGCTCCAGACAAAGCTTACCGGGCTGTTCGTCCTGCTGACCGCAGCATTTGTCTCATATTTCATAGGTAACCCGACAGGGATGATATCGGGACTTGCTCTTACCGGCAGACTGAAAGGCTCCTCCGATATTTTCAGCAGGCCGAAAGTGGGCGGCGGCATCATCGTCCTTGGTATATTCGTCACTATGGCATTGCAGAACATAAGCGGACTTCTGCAGCAGCTGGTGGCGGCTATCATACAGTCGGACGGCACGAGAGGGACTCTTCTCGGACAGGTGGGTTTTTCCGATAATATGACCACCAACATCATACTTGTGCTGTATATGGCTCTGCTTGGCCCCATAACCGAAGAACTGCTTTTCAGGGGAATGGTGCTGAAAAACACGACCTGCTCGGATGTGGTGTTCGGTGCGGTGTTATCCTCGCTGATGTTCGGTATGTTCCACGCGAACATCATGCAGATGATAATCGGCTTCCTGCTCGGGATATTCTTTGCGTATATAGATATCGCGGCAGGCTCGATAATACCCTCGCTGATATTCCACATAACCAACAACAGCATCGCCTGTCTGATAATGTATCTCCAGTATGCGGCTCCCGATTCGGTGGAGACAATATCGGTGATCTATATGATAGCTTCTATCGTTATCGGCATCGCAGGGCTCGTATTCACGATAAAGAAGCTCGGAAAGCCTTCGGCTGAGGCAGGAGATCCTTATGCGCCGGTGTTCCGTGCACCTGAGGGCTACAGCAAAAGCTATACATGGAGACTTGCGGCAAAGTGCCCGTGCTTATGGATATTCGCAGTGATATACACTGTAATGATAATAATCTCCATGTTACCGCAGCCGCAGGTGGATACCTCCGCTATACTCGGTGAAGCGGAGACCGCGCAGACAGCGGAAGCAGATACAGATGATGCCGCAGCGTGCGGTGCAGTTGATATCATGACCGTAATGATAAGATAAAATATGAAGTATATGAAAAAATATCCGATCATAAAAAAAGCGCTTGCGGCATTTGCGGCGGCGGCAATGCTTGCGGGCTGTGCATCTCCGTTCGAGAGCGTTCCGCACGGGAACACATACACCGAAAGCACCCTTGAGGTCGTAACGACCGCCGCCGCGGTGACCGAATCACTGTCTGATATAGCGGACGACCCACAGGCGGGCGACCCGCAGTCTGTGACAGAGACAGAGGCAGTTACTTCAGAAGAGACCGTATCCGAAGAGATCACAGCTGAGATGACCGAAGAAGCCGTTTCCGAAGAAACCTCAGAGGAAACAGCAGACGCGGACAGCGCAATTTCCGATACAGAAACGGAGATCACCGAAGAAACGATCGCAGAAGAAGCTGTTCCCGAAGAAACCGCCGCAGAAAAGCCCGATGTAAAATTCCGTTCAAAAAAGCTGCTCAATCAGCATTATGAAAAGCACGGAAAGGAAATGGGGTTTTCCTCCGCGAAGGAATATGAAGCGGCAGCCGCCGAGGTGGTAAATTCCCCCGATGCACTGCACAAGACCGAAGCCGAGGACGGCGACGACATATACTATATCGAAGCAACGAACGAATTCGTTGTGGTGAGCACCGACGGATATATCAGGACGTACTTCAATCCCTCGGGGGGAAAGAAATACTACGACCGGCAGTAGAAGGAAGTGAGCAGGCAATGGAAATAAGGCTTGCAGATCAGAATGATGATGTCTATGAGATAAGCAATATTTATGAACAAAGCTGGAAATATGCCTACAAGGATATCATACCGCAGTCCTATCTCGACAGCATACCCCGCGGAAAATGGGTAAACGGGATGGGAAAGCCGGGTATTTCTGACTATGTCGCAGTGCAGGACGGCAGGCTCGCCGGTACAGCACGTATCTGTGCTTCACGCTGGGACAAATACCCCTCTTTCGGCGAAATAGTTTCGATATACCTCCTACCGGAATATATGGGCAAAGGCATTGGGCACGCGCTTTTTGAGCGCTGCCTGGACGAGCTTCACAGCAGCGGCTATGATGATATACTGCTCTGGGTGCTGGAGGAAAATCACCATGCAAGGCGATTTTACGAAAAGCACGGGTTCGTACTGTACGAAGATACCCTTGACGACAATATCGGCGGAAAAGACCTGACAGAGATAATGTATGTACTGAATAAGAAATGACAGGGCACTGCCCGCTGTTGTTCACAGCAGAACGACGACGGGTATTCTTTTGCTTCCATGATACAAAAGGCGGGGCGGCGGTCGGGTCGCTATGAGCACAACATCCCTCCCTTTTGAAAAGGCGTGACCGAAAACTTTACCCGCAGCCCACACCGCGTTTTACGATCAGGTTGTGAGTAGTGGTTGACAAATACGCGATCGAAATGTTATGAGCGGGGGATAAATAAAACAACCGGAGGTGCTGATATGGCGACTGATAAATCAGATAAGACACATCGGGATCCAGGAGTGACCGCTTTACCTGGAAAAAGGGTGATGTCCAGATTTACGACAGCGTTGAAGCATGGCAAAAGGCAACCGCTAAGAGTAAACCTGTTAACAGTCAAAATGATGGGACAAACGTTATGAGTAATAAGAAGGGTACAGGATTCAGTGCACCGACAATCGGAACAATACTTCCGAAGGGTTCTACTTTCAAAAAGAACCCCGACGGCACCATTACAATAGTACCCCCTGATAACAGTTTCACCAAGGGATCCAAGCAGGAAGAAGATCAGATCTGACCGGCGGTCATTGGCTGACCGGAATACCTGCATTTGTTCTGTAAAGGGCAGATGCAGATCCTCTATTACGTAAAGCGCGGCAATACATAATAAACAATAATACTGTCTGCAAGGGGATGAAGTCTTTGCGGACAGTATTCTTTTTTGGGTGTTGCAATTTTCTTCCGGATAGGTTATAATAGAATGAGTAATTTTTTTGAATTGAGGTAGATCAATGGAACTTTCTGAATACAGACAGGAGATCGACAATATCGATGCGGATATCCTTGACCTTTTCGTAAAGAGGATGGATATCTGCCGGCAGGTGGCAGAATACAAGCGCGAACACGATATGCCCATACTTCAGGGCAGCCGCGAGGAACAGGTGCTCGCAAGGATAAGGAGCCTTTCGCCGCCCGAAATAGCCGACGGCAGCGAGGCGCTTTTCAGTGAGATAATGAGCATAAGCCGCTCCATACAGAGCAGGGAGCTCTCGGCGGCGACCGCAAAGATACTCGAACCCAAGCTTTTCCTGCCCAAAATGGCAAGGGTGATCGCCTGCCCCGGTATAATCGGCTCGAATACCGAGCTTGCCGCAAGGAAGCTGTTCCCGACACAGGAGATACGCTACTACAACAGCTTCGACGAGGTGTTCTCCGCAGTGGAGAACCACGAAACAGACTTCGGCGTGATACCTATCGAGAACAGCACCGCCGGAACAGTCTCCGAAACATATTCCACAATGGCAAAGCACAATTTCTATATAGCTTCGCTGATAAAGCTGAAGATCGACCACTGCCTCGCCGCAAAGCCGGGGACCTCGTTCATGGAAGTGACAAAGGTGATCTCTCATCCGCAGGCGCTCTCGCAGTGCTCGAACTTCATCAAGGAAAACAGCATACGCACCGAGAACAGCCTCAATACCTCGGTAGCCGCAAAGGCAGTCGCGGACAGCCGCGAACCGTCAGCCTGCATCTGCAATGAGCGCTGCGCCGATATCAACGGGCTGGAGATAATCGCGCGCGACATAGCCGACGCAGAACAGAACTACACCCGCTTTATATGCATAGCAAAGGATTTCTATGCAACGGAAAATTCACGCATAATCTCGGTGGCGCTGTCCATCCCGCACGTAAAGGGCTCGCTGTATCACCTGCTCACAAAGTTCTCGGTGAACGGCTTCAACCTCGTGAGGATACAGAACAAGCCTCTCGCAGGCACCGACTTTGAAGTTATATTCTATATGGATTTTGAAGGGCGCTACGACGACATCAAGGTGTGCGCCTTCATGAGCGAGCTTGAAAAGGAGCTTTCCTACTTCAAGTTCATGGGAAATTACAGTGAGATAATGTAGGTGAGCCTTATGAGCAGTGTATCGGTGATAATAGCGGCAGCGGGAAATGCCCTGCGGATGAACGGGATATCCAAGCAGACCGCACTTCTCGCAGGAAAGCCCGTAACAGCGTATTCGCTGGAGATATTCGCACGCATGGAGGAAGTGACCGAGATCATAATATCCGCAAGGAGCGAGGATATCGGAGTGATGTGGGATATCGCGGACAGCTTCGGCGGCGGAAAGGTAAAGGATGTCGTCGAGGGCGGGAATACTCGGCAGGAATCGGTGATAAACGCGGTGAGAAAGATCTCGCGCGATACCGGGCTCATCGCCGTGCATGACGCCGCACGCCCGCTCGTTTCGGAAGATGTCATACGCAGGTGCATAAAGGATGCATCGGTATTCGGCGGAGCAGCGCCCGCAGTCCCGGTAAAGGACACCCTCAAGACAGCAAACGGCGGGCTCGTGACCGACACGCCCGACAGGAGCAGTCTTTTTGCGGTGCAGACGCCGCAGATCTTCCAGAAGAAATACTTTTATGACGGCGTAAACTTTGCACTGGAGCACGGGCTGGATTTCACCGATGACTGTCAGCTCGCGGAGGCGGTCGGCACGAAGATATTCCTCACGCCGTCCGATTACTTCAACATAAAGATAACCACTCCCGAGGATATCGCCCTCGCGGAGGCGCTTATAATGTACCGGAAGTCACAGGGGTGAACGCGCTATGATAAGGATAGGTCACGGATATGATGTTCACAGGCTGGTAAAGGGCAGAAAGCTCATTCTCGGCGGCGTGGATATACCGTATGAGTATGGACTGGACGGTCATTCCGACGCGGATGTGCTCGTCCATGCAGCGGCAGACAGCATCCTCGGTGCGCTCGCCATGGGAGATATCGGCGTGCTTTTCCCCGATACCGACCCTGCGTACGAAGGTGCAGACAGTCTGAAACTGCTCGGCATCGTCGCGGAAAGGATGCACGGCGCCGGATATATCATCGGGAACATGGACTGCACCGTGCTGTGTCAGCGCCCGAAGCTGCGCGGATACATAGATGAGATGCGGAAGAACATCGCTGCCGCCTGCGGCTGCGATATGTCGCAGATAAGCGTAAAAGCCACCACCGAGGAAGGGCTCGGGTTCACGGGCAGCGGCGATGGCATCGCAGCCCATGCGGTGTGCATCATCGCACCGGCGGACGGGTGACCCGCTGTCTGTGAAGCGGCATCGATGATAGGCAAATGCAATAGAATGACCGCGGTTGTTCAATAAAGAACAGGCGCGGTTTTTGCTTTATCATGTTATTGAATAACAACGCGGGAGCAGACAGCGGGTCACCCGCCGCCCGCCGCTTGACTTTTTCGCGTGATGTGGTATAATAGTAGTACATCATACGGAAAACCGGCATAATGTCAACGGAACATCATCAATTCTTGAAAAATGAAAGGAAGATCACCCATGCTGTCGGATATCGAGATCGCTCAGCAGGCGAAAATGCTGAAAATAACGGAGATTGCCGAAAACCTCGGGATATCGGAGGACGATATCGAGCCCTACGGTCACTATAAGGCAAAGCTCTCCGAAGAACTCTTCACAAAGACCAAGGACAGACCGGACGGAAAGCTCATACTCGTCACCGCGATAAACCCCACTCCCGCCGGCGAAGGCAAGACCACCATTTCCGTCGGACTTGCACAGGCTATGGCAAAGACAGGCAGAAAAGCTGTCCTCGCACTGCGTGAACCCTCACTCGGACCCGTGTTCGGTATAAAGGGCGGCGCGGCAGGCGGCGGATATTCACAGGTAGTACCCATGGAGGATATCAATCTCCACTTCACCGGAGATATGCACGCCATAACAGCCGCAAACAACCTGCTCT
>CAMVPV010000089.1 GCA_947169455.1 uncultured Clostridia bacterium
TGCTCAGCTTTCCGACAAGGAAAAAGCCCTCTATGACAATATATTGTGGGCTGCCTGCCGGCTGATGCCCGACGTAAAGACGGACAGCAGCATCTCCGATGATGAATGGATAAAGGTCTTCGGATGTGTGTATAATCAGGAAACGCAGCTTTTCTGGCTCTCTCCGGAAGCGATAAAGGGACATATCTACTACACCGAGACCGATGAGGAGATACTCCGCAAAATGTTCGCTGAGGAGGAAGAACGTACATCCAGCATACTCGCAGCCGCCGCGGGAATGTCCGACGGCGAAAAGCTGAAATATTTCCACGACCGCATCATCACAATGAACAGCTTCGCACAGGACGGGAAGTATTCCCGCACCATATACGGCGGGCTGGTCGCGGGCCGCGTACAGTGCGAGGGCTATGCCAAGACCATGCATCATCTCTGCCGTGCGGCGGGGATACCATCTATGGTCGTTACCGGCACCAATTCCTCCGGCGAACCGCACGCATGGAACATAGTCATGTGCGGCGGAAAATGGTACAATATCGACTGCACCTGGGACGACCCCGTGCTGTCGGATAATATCCCCGAAAATATCCGCTATAATTATTTCCTCGTTCCCGGAAAATGGATATACGAGAGGTCACATTTCAATATCAACCGCAAGACAGCAGGCAGGAAAACGGTATATTTCCCGCTGCCCGAATGTACCTCGCATGAGGAAAACTATTTCTACAGGAACGGACTGGTCTTTTCCGATGCCGATTCCGCCGCATCTGCGCTGCGGAGCGCAATGTCCGATACGGCGGCTGCCGGAAAGCGGTCAGTGCAGATAATGGTCACATCGCGCAGCATCTACGATCAGCTGAGGGACAGGGCACCGCAGTACGCCGCGTGGATAAAGGAGCGGTTCCCGTCAGTTTCGGGGCTATCCGACAACTGCGACAGTGAACTGCTTATAATAGAATTTGACCTGAACTATTAGAAATCAGATGTAGGAGGCAGGAGGTTTTCCGATATCCTGCCCCTGAAGGATATATATGAACATAAATATACGCAGCATAACTAAAACAGCCGCGGCAGTCATGTCTGCGGTGATGTTTCTGTGCGGCTGCACCGCGATCAGCAGCGGCACGGATGATGTTCCGCCCGCCGTAACGATAATAGCTCCCGAAACACAGATATCCGGCACAGATCCGGAGACTCCCGGCGTTCCGCATATCGATACGGACAGCAATTATATCTACTGGTCACTCACCGGGAGGGAAAGAAAATTCTACGACGAACTGAAAGCAGCCGCGGAAGCGTATCTCCCCGCCGTGACCTATTCATCGGATATTGACCCCGAAGAGGCACGGAAGATCTTCATTGCGATGTATAATCAGGAACCGCAGATATTCTGGCTGGACAGCATATTCTATTCTCCGACGGGGAATGAACAGCCGCTCGCTTACCGCTTCACGAGGGAAGAGGCACAGGAGATGCAGAAGGATATCGACAAAGCTGCCTCGCTGATACTCGCACAGTCCGAGGGAATGAGCGATTACGAAAGGGTGATATCCTTCCACGATTACCTTGTGCTGCACTGCGATTTCTCCGAGAATGACACCTGTTCCAGCACGATCTACGGCTGTCTCTGCGTCGGCTGTGCACAGTGCGAGGGCTATGCCTTCACGTTCAGATATCTCTGCTCACTTGCGGGGATAAACTGCATGACCGTCACCGGCAGCGATGTGAACGGCAATACCCACGCATGGAACATCGTGATGCTCGACGGGATATGGTACAATATCGACTGCACATGGGATGACCCTATCATCGACCCGCCCGACGATACATACATAAGAAGATATTACGTGCTCGTCTCGGACAGTGAGATACTGGATATCTCCCATTTCAGGAATGACGAATACTTCACATACCCCAGCTGCTACGACAGCAGCAGGAATTATTACAGCCGCGAGGGATATCTCGCTTCTTCCGCACAGGAAGGGCTCGACCTGCTTAGACGTTCGGCGTATGAAGCGCTTTCGGCGGGTCTGCGCGATGCGGAGGTGCGCTTCGACAATCCCTCGTCCTACCGCTCTGCCTGCACACTTATACGCAGCGTCAACGGCATCGCCGGAACAGTTTCCCCCGCGATCTCCGAAAGCGGCATGACAGGCATTATAAGCACGAGCAAATTTTACAAGTATCTCAACGACGATCTTTATATCATACATATAAAGATGATCCCGGTAAAGTCAGAAGGTGAACTCTATGAATAAAAAAGCGGTGCAGATATTATCGGCGATGCTGATACTGCTCACGGCGTGCGGCGAGCCCGACCCCGAGATACCCGATTCTCCCATGCCCACGATGACCAGCACTCAGAGGGTCGAATATATTCAGATAGAGCCCTTCTCCGATACGGGATATGTCACCACCACAGCTCCGCACAGCACCGTCCGCGATATGACAGGAACAGAGCTCGCCACCACCTTCACCGATGAATTCGGGAATATTTACGGCTTTACCTCGGGCGATGCAGATACCTTCATAACAGGCACCTCTGCTGCTGATACCTCGATAAATATATCGGATATCCCCGATGTGCCCGCTTCCGATGTATATGGCGTGACGACATCCTCGCAGACGACCTGGTCAGCACCGGAATCCTCCGCATCACAGACAGCTGCACAGACTACTCCGGGCACGGTTCCCTCCTACGATGTTACCACGGCGGTCTCGCTCTACGATATCCCCATTCCCGGCAGTACATCACAGTCATACAATATCATAACAAGCAGCGACACTATATCAGATACCGATATGAATATGTCGCTCTCCGAAAAGCAGATATCCGATATCGACCAGAGGCGCATCAGCGAACAGAATGCCGTTGTCAGAAGCAGCTATACGAACAGGAATGTCATAATGCACCCGTACAGCTACTATTCGCTCTCCGAGCCGGAAAAGTATGCCTACGATGTGATCGTCAACGCGATGAATTCCTATGAGAGCGATGTTTCCTTCCCGCTTTCCGAGAAGATAACCTTCGATGACCTCTTCAATGCCTATCAGTGCGTCTATACCGATGAGGTCGGGCTTTTCTACATAGATACGCTGATGGAATACATCACCGACCAGAGCACAGGCTATGTAAAGAATATGCATCTCTGCTACATATACACGCAGAGCCAGGTCGAGCGCATGAAAAATGAGATAGATACCGAGGCGGAAAAGATACTCTCGCAGGTAACGCCCGATATGTCCGATCATGATATCGTTCTGCTGATACACGACAGCATAATAAAGAACTGCACCTACAATACAACGGGAAACAACATCACCAATATATACGGCGCGCTGTGCGACAAAAGTGCCCAGTGCCAGGGATATACCCGCGCGTTCTCCTATCTGTGCGCAAAATGCGGCATAGAAACGGATATCGTGCTCGGGATAGCTGCCGAAGATCATATGTGGAACATGGTAAAGCTTGACGGCGAATGGTACCATATCGACCTTACATGGGACGACCCCGACAAGAAACAGTACCCCGATTCGGTGAGGTATGATTACTTCTGCCTTTCCACAAAGCGCATTTCCGAGCTGAGGACTATCTCGGGGAACAATCATGATATACCCGAGGCAAATTCCGAAAAGTACGAATACTATATCGAAAACGACCTTGTGGCTTACACTTACGACGACGCAAAGCGGATAATCGAGCGCGAAGCAAAGAAAGTCTCCGATTCAAAAGCATCTACGATACAGTTCCGCTGTGCGGACAGGGAGTCCTATAACGCCATTTCGGAACAGCTTTTCGGCAATTCAAACGACAACGCACTTTCGATACTTATCGGCGTGAACGAGACTGCTCAGAATAAATTCTACACCGATTCGATATATCATAACAGCAACCGCAACACTTTCACGATAAGGCTTTTCCTTGATTATATCTGATCTCACACTGTAAGACTTCAAAAGGAGTAAGAATATGTTAGTTGATATACCAGACGAATGGAGAAAATATTTCACTTCTAAACCTCGTACATTCAAAAAAGACACTCCACCTGAGATAATAGAAAAAGCAAAGAAAGTGAATGAAAACACTATGTTTTGCGCAGGCAAGCCGTTTTACTTCTTTGAGGAAGATGAGGAGTGAACCTGTTTCTTATCCGGTTCCTCTGTTCTCATCATGTTGGCTTTTGTTTTTCATAACCTCTGATTAAAGGAGATACAATTGAAAAAATCTTATATTGCGGCGCTGATCTCGGCAGCTGTCCTGTGCGGATGCGCCGCCGTAGGCGATGACCCCGCCGTGACGACCGAGGTCAGCTACCATGTAATATATAACGAACAGGATGTAAACGACAGCGACAGTGCCTCCGTGACAGACAGCACTCCGCATGAACCGCCGATAGAATCGGGCTTCATCGACTATCCGCCCGAAATGCTCTCGATGTACGGATACTATCAGCTTACCGACAGCCAGAAGGAGGTATATAATACCATCGCCGCTGCCATGCGCACCTGCTCAAGCTCGGTCGAAGTGCCGAATATCGACGACAGCGGCGTTCTTTGCAGCCGCATACTCGAACTGATACGCACCGAAAATCTTGCATATTTCCACGTTGCCGACCGCAAGATCGGCGAGACAAGGCTTGGGAGCCAGAGCTTTACGATAGACTTTACATATAAATATGCACCGCTCGAAATAAACACCATGCTCCGCAGCACCGAAAAAGCCGCCGCCGAGATCATGAGCGGCATCACTCCCGATATGGACGATTACCATAAACTGAAATATTTTCACGATTACCTCGTGATAAACTGCGAGAGCGATACCTCCGGCAGATACTCCGATACCGCATACGGCGCACTCGTCGATAAAAAGGCGCTCTGCGAAGGATACGCGAAGGCGTTCTCCTACCTGTGCAACCTCGCGGGCATCGAGAACATGATCGTCACCGGTAACACCAATACAGCGCATATGTGGAATATGGTCAAGCTGGACGGCAACTGGTACCATGTCGATGTTACATGGGATCACCCCGACAAGATGCTGAGCGACAAATACCCCGGAATGGTGCTCTATCAGTATTTTCTCGTCAGTGATGCCGAGATACGCACGGGTCGCGTGATCAACAGTTCACTGTGTACCCCGCCGCGCGCTACAGGCAGCGTCATGAGTTATTTCTATCATGAGGGTATGTACTCGGACAGCTACGAGGGCGCGCTGAATATAATCGAAAACGGCTGCCGCGCCGCTGCCGCGGATAATCTGCGCAGCTTTTCGATAAAGCTCGCATCGCCTGAGCTTTACAATGAAGTCGTGTCACGTCTCTCGAACGGAACGGATATATCCTCGGCTATGGAAAGTGCAGGCTTCAGCGGGCGGGTGAGCTTCACGAACCTCTATTCCGAGGACAGAGTGCTTATTTTCCTGCTGGATTATTACGATCAGTGAAAGGAACGATGTTCATTATGTACGCAAAAAAGATCACCGCGGCAATATGCTCCGCTGCGATAGCATTTTCAGTATGCGCTGTAAGAGCATCTGCTGCCGGGAGCAGCTGGAAAGATATCTATGCTGATATCCTGCGCCGCGAAATGAAGGACAGCGAGGAATATGACACAGCATTCTCGGTTTTCGATATTGATTCAGACGGCACACCCGAGCTGATAATTTCCCCCGGGACCGCTCACCTCTATCAGTGTGAGATATATACGGTATCAGACGGAAGAGCAGTAATGATCGACGATGAAGTCGGTTCAAGCGGCGTATGCTTCTGCGTACCCTCGAAAAATTACCTCATAAGCAGCTACATGGGCATGGGTGCGATGTTTGAAAGCTATTTCACGATCAAGGACAACAAGCTCGACCCGGTGATAGTATTCTACAATGATGAGTTTGCCGTTCAGGATGATGAACCCGAATGGACGATAAACGATGAGAAGGTGACATCCGAGGAATACGACAGGGAATATTCAGAATATCACTCGGAAGATCAGATATGTCTCGGGCGGACGTATCCGCTCACCGAAGCGGCGATAGGATATGCCGTGACGGGAAAGAATAATTACAGACAGGGGTACGGTGAGCTTCTCCGCGACAAGTATTCCGGCAGTGAGGAAAGTGTGTTCTCGCTCATGGATATCACGGGCGACAGGATACCCGAGCTGTTCGTGCGTTGCGGTATCACGACCGATATCTATACGTTCAGTGACGGCAGGGTGCAGTATCTGCGCTCGGAATCGCTCTATCTGATCGCGGACGAGGATATAACGTACCGGTATGCTTACAGCAGAGGGAAAAAGATACTCGTGATGAGTTCGCGTTCGGACAGTAACAATGCGTACGCGGTTAAATATTTCACGGTCGGCAAAAGGGGGCTTACTCTCCCTGCGGATATTACCAGGGGATA
>CAMVPV010000090.1 GCA_947169455.1 uncultured Clostridia bacterium
AATAATAAATTCGTGCCCGGTTCTGAATATACAAGGTATATCCCCAAGGATCTTACATTTGAGGATCTGTGTTTCAGTGCAGCTGTCCTCGGCAAGCCGATACATACCTATTCAAGACCCGAAAGATATCCATTCTGGCTCAACGTTTTCATCATGCCGCTGGAATCGGATGACCCGGATATCGGCTACTGTGCCTATACACTTGAACTCCAGATGACTGCCGATACTGAATTGCAGGCAAATCTGTCTGCCGATGCGATGTCGGATGTGCTCAGTACCTGCATCAAAATGCGCGGTACGGGAGAGAAAAAGGAAGTATTCACCGAGGTCGTGAATGATCTGCGCCGTATTTGTGATTCTGACCACTGCTGCATACTCCTCACCGACAAGGAAGAACGCAGATGCACCGTTCTCGGTGAAGCGATAAAAGAGGGCTGCGGACTTCTCCCGATGGATACATACCTCGATGAGACATTTTACAGCCTTACCGAATCGTGGAAAGACACCATTGCAGGGAGCACCTGCTTTGTCGCAAAGGACGAACGGGATATGGCGGTGCTTAAAGAGCGCAACCCCGCATGGTACGGTTCGCTGAAAGCAGCAGGAGCATCGAGCATCGTGCTGTTCCCGCTCCAGTACGGCAGTGAAACGCTCGGATATATGTGGGCGATCAATTTTGAAACGGACAACTCTATCAAGATAATGAGGACACTTGAACTTTCAACCTTCTTTATCGCTTCGGAAATTGCAAACTATCTGCTCGTTGAAAAGCTGAAAGTCATGAGCTCGGTCGATCTGCTCACCGGCGTCAAGAACCGCAATGCAATGAATACCAGGATAGATAACATCGTGAAGGGCGAAAATCACTGCAAACCGACAGGCATCATATTTATCGATATCAACGGTCTGAAATACGTCAACGACCATGAGGGACACACGGCCGGAGATGAACTCATAAAGAATGCCGTTTTAAAGCTCCAGCGGTTCTCACGCATGGTGAATATGGAGATATACCGCGCGGGCGGCGATGAATTCATGATGATCGTGAACGGTATCGGCGAGGACAGGTTCAATGAGCTGCTCGATGAAATGAAAAAACAGGATGATGTCTATTTTGCAGTCGGCGGCTGTTATTATGCGGATAAGCTTGATATACAGCAGGCCATGCATATCGCAGATGAACAGATGTACATCGATAAGAAAAGATATTACGAAAGATTTCCCGACAGGAAGAGATGACTGTGTATCAGGATGTATTTGTGACTTTCTGATACAGTGTGCAGTATAGTGTCCCGCACAGAAAACGTGCGGGATGTTTTTGTACGGAATATGTCTGATCGGACGAGGAAACAGCTGAATGAATAATATCCGGAGGTGAAGAACACAGTGCTGCAAAGGCTGAAGGTCAGACTGATGTACTCGTATGCGGGGGTCGCTGCCGCAGGTGCTTTTATATATCTCATCATCCTGCTTGTGTTCCTTGTTTCCGGAAACGGTGTACCTGCTGCACGCGAGCTGCTGATGATATTTCTGATAATTTCCTCCGCCGTGACGCTTTTCCTTTTTGTGAGCAATATCCCGCTGCTGCGCCATGAGGGTTTCCGCGCAAGAAATCTGACAGGTACTGCGCTCGGAATGGCGTGGATATCGGGGAACCTCATCTGTCTTGCTGCCGGAAGGATCTTCGCGGATATACCCGTTCTCGCCGGGGCTATAGGTTCTTTCGGATGCTACGCCGATCTCTTTCTTGCCGGGATGCACCTTTCGGCTTTTATCGCAGCTATGCACAAGCCCGCATACGACAAGGACTTTCTCGTGATACTCGGCTGTTCTATCAGCAAGAGCGGCGGTCTGCTGCCGCTGCTGAAAGGAAGGACGAACCGTGCGATAAGGTTCGCGTGGGATCAGGAACGCGCTGTCGGAAAGCCTGCGCGGTTCATCCCGACGGGCGGGCAGGGTGCCGATGAGGTCATCAGCGAGGGCTCCGCCATGGAAATGTACCTTCTGTCACATGGTGCGGAAAAATATGAGATACTTGCTGAAAAAGCCTCAAAGAATACATACGAGAATATGCTGTTTTCAAAGAAGATCATTGACGCTGCACTGCCGGATGCACATATCTGCTTTGTGACTACCAATTATCATGTGCTGCGAAGCGGTATGCTTGCACGGAAAGCCGGGCTGAAAGCGGAAGGTCTTGCAAGCAGCACAAAATGGTATTTCTGGCCGAACGGACTGGCGAGGGAAGTGTTTGCTGTGCTGTCGATGTATCCTCTGCAGCATTTTGCTGCGGCGGTGATATGCTGCATCGCATCACTGCTTACCGCCCGATGAACAAAGGAGTGTTATTTTATGGATCTGCATGACTACAAGGATGTTGCCGAGAATTATGACCGTTATCTGGAAGTGATGTGCGAGAACGGAAACAATTACGACGGATTTGCCGGGTTCTATACCGAGCTTGCAAAGCGGTACGGCAGCGGAGGTATCATAGATATCGCCTGCGGTACGGGCGCAGTTGTACTGGCACTTGCTGAACAGGGCATCATTGCCGATGCGAGTGACCTTTCAGAGGAGATGTGCGCCGTCGCACGCAGAAAAGCACAGGAAAAAGGCTTCAAGCTGCGGATATTCCCGGGAGATATGACGAACTTTGATGCGGGGAGGACATATTCGCTTGCTATAATCGCGAGGAGCGGTTTTATGCATCTTCCGACGCCGGAGATCCAGCGTGCGGCGCTTCTGAATATACGCCGTCAGCTTTGTGAGGGCGGGATACTCACGCTGAATACCTTTGATCCGCTCCCGTTTATGCAGGCCGAGCAGATGAAGAATACAGACGGGGAATATTCATTCCGGCTGGAATACAAGAATGCCGACGGAAAGCGCGAGAAGATATACAATTCGATATCCTATGACCCGGTAACGCAGATACTCCGCGGGAACTGGAAATTTGAAACGCTGGACGATGAGGGCAATGTTATAGAGGAGCGTATAAGACCGCTGACGATGCGCCAGACCTACCGTCAGGAAATGAAATGGTTCATTGAGCTCTGCGGTTTTGAGATCATCGATCTGTATTCCGGCTATAAATTCAGACACGCTGATGAACTTGCGCCCTCCGACCTTGTATGGGTGCTTCGCAAAACTGCGGACAAAATGTGACCCGTGAAAAATAAAGCAGCCGTATTTCCGCCTGTGAAATACGGCTGCTTTTCAATTTACTGCATCATCACCGATGGGATATCATTCGCTGTCGCTGTTGTAGTTGCTGTAAGTACTGCTGTTGTTATTGTCATTGCTGTCAATGCTGATAAGCATATTTGAGCCTTCTCCCGCAACGACCTCGGGATATTCGCCGTTCCATTTTTCAATTGCCTTGTTATTGAGGACATCGCTGTTCAGCGAAGCGGATATCTTCTTGTTTGCCTCTGCCTCAGCTTCAGCCTTTACGCGCATAGCTTCAGCTTCTGCCTCAGCCTTTACACGCAATGCCTCTGCCTCTGCTTCTGCTATCGACTTTCTCGCTTCAGCCTCCGCATTAGCCGCGATGGTTTTTTCAGAAGCGGCTGCCTCGGCTTCGATGACTCTCTGTTCCTTCTCGGTATTTGCTTTGATCTTGTTTTGCTCGGCGACCTGCTTGGCTTCTATCGCTGCATTGAACTCTGCCGAGAAATCAAAGTTTGTAAGGTTGAGCTCATCGACGATGATACCGTATGCAGAGGTCTTTTCGGTAAGCAGCGTCTGTATTTCGATACTTACGCTGCCGCGCTGTGTGATGAGCTGTTCGGCGCTGTACTTGGCCATTACTGCCTTTGTTGCCTCGTGGATAGCGGGTGCAAGTATCTTGTCTATGTACCCCATGCCGATATTCTTATATACATCGGCGGATTGTTCAGCGCTGAGGTGATAGTTTATAGCTACACTTGAAGATACCGTCTGTAGATCCTTGCTGACAGCGGAGGTCTCGACTTCCGTTTTCTGTACCTGATTATCCATTATCGCAACAGAGGAAACGAAAGGCGCTTTGAAATGCAGACCGTCCGAGAATGTCTCTCCTGTTACCTTTCCCATAACCACTACGACGCCGGTATGACCGGACTGTACTACGGTAAAGGAATTCGTGACTAATGTCACGGCTGCTATCACCGCAATAATGCCTATTATCAGGGGCTTGATCCTTGATGATGTCGCTGGTGTTCTGTTTTCCTTGTTCTCCATATTTCACAACTCCTTTTTACGGCGAATGCAGAGAACCTATCGCTCTCTACATTCTGGATTATAGCATAATTCAGGGTAAAATTCAAGTGACAGAGGATTAAAAGTACATTAAAACGGGCTTATTGCCCGCAGTTACGCACGATCTCTTCCAGTTCCCTTATCTTGTAGCCCACATCTTCCGGGCGGTGCGCATCGGATGAAGTAATGATCTTCACGTTATGTTTTTTCAGTATCCGGATCAGTTCAGTATCCATTCCGAGCGGAGCGGTGTCTGGACATCTTCTTTCGGCGCCGCTGTTCTGATCAGCGTACATATCGTTTTCTGCAAGTGCTTCTGCCAGCTTTTCGTAGTATCCCGTGAGCGGGAAGGATGGTCTGTGACCGAAAAGCTTTATCGTATCGGGATGACCGATACCGTCGAATAAACCGCTTTTCGCAAGTGAGACCGAGTCCTCGAAATATCTGCGGAATATCCTGTCAACATCAATATCTGCCCAGTGCTCCGCTTTGTGATCGAAGGCAAAATCATCGACAAAATGGATACTGCCCAGCAGAAAATCGAAGCCCTTGTCCTTTAAGAGCTCCGCTGTAAATTTCTCATATTCCTTGAAATAGCATATCTCCAGCCCGAACAGTATCTTCACGGGAAATCTTTCGCTGCGGACTTTTTCTGTTAGTTCCAGATAATCATTGAGCTTCAGTACGCCCGCCTGTCTGTGAAACCATGCATCGACATATTCGCTGTACGAACAAACCGAATCGTACATCGGAACGAATTCCTCAAAGCGGTAGCAGTGTTCAAGCAGCCGTATCTCATCAAGCTGCATCTCCTCTGCCCTGCGCACAAATCTGTTTATCCAGTCAAGCGTGTATTCGCCGCGCTCTATATGTATATGACCGTCTGTCATGCGCTTTCCTCCGTTATTTTTCTATCACGATGAGCGGTATGGTATATTCCTCCGGTGTCAGACCTGCATGACCTCCCGGCATTTCCTGTGCCTCATAATGCGTGTTGAATATTGAAACGTCCGATACAGCCAGCGCTATGAAATCACCCAGCATATCCGCAAATCCTTCCCTGTCCTTTCCGGTGCCGAACAGTTTCACCCGGAGCGCTTCTTCGCGGGTCAGCAGGACAAATCCGTCACCGAAATTCCTTCTGAATATCTCCGGGAAGTCTTTCCGGTGATCTTCCTTAACGAATAGATTCAGCGTGCGCGGTTCAAATGACGGCAGCCGCACGAGGCATTCCATGACTTCCGGATGATCGAGTATGCAGAGATTACGGCTGTCCATGTGCCCGTGGTCGGCAGTTATGATGAAAAGCGTGTCCGACAGCCCCGAAACGCACTGTTCGGTCTTCTTTTCGATAGAGAGTATCAGTTCATGGGTCTCGGCGCTCGCTGTACCGGTCCTGTGCATCGTGGAATCTGGTTCGCTCCAGTATGCATATATGAATTTCTTTTCCGGTTCCGAACACAGGGCTTCAACGCGACTGAGTACCGCATCGAGATCCTGCGGGTACGGCGGCATGAATGGCATAGAATAATACGCATTTCCGCCTGCATCGTTGATCCTGTCAATGATCGAGCGGTACGGTGTGAACTCAAAGCCGGCATGGAATGCGGCGGCGGGTTTTCTTTCCTCCAGCGAATCATCGTTCCATCTGTTGTCAGTATCGGGTGCAGCGCCTTTTTTCTCGGTGACCTGTTCGCTGTTCGTGAATACTGCAACGTTCTTGTCAAGCTGAGGGTAGTAGATATCCCAGCCGAGCCAGCAGTGTTCATTCGGATATAGCCCGCTCATCAAAGATGTAGTCGCGGCAACGGTGGTGGGAGGATAGACGGAAGAGAACGAGCCGACAAACCGACTGCGGAAAAAGCCGTCTTTATCCAGATGCTTTTCCATTATCGAGGTGCCCATCGCATCAAGCACGAGCAGCACAACATTACGATATTCCTTTTCAAGATATCTGTCCGCAAGAGGGAGGGTGCCTGCTGAGGTCTCTGCACCGAACTTTTTCAGGACAGAACCGGCGAGACCGACAAGACAGCTGTTATGATCGGGAAGCTTCGGAAGCTTTGAGATATCCATATACATTTTCTCCTTTCACGGGAATGATTCAGTCTATACCGTCAGGATGTCTATCCAG